>JBBQGT010000070.1:0-16850 GCA_038323265.1 Tepidiformales bacterium | reverse complement strand
GGGCAGCCTCGCGCGCTACGCTGGGTTGGCGCCCTGTGCGGCGTCGCTGAGCGCCAGGCCCGAGCAATCGGCGCTGCAGGTTCAACTCATCGGCGCCGCACACGGCGCTGTTCGTTGCGGCGTTGCGGACTGACGCCTAGCGGCGGACGCCGCCGCCGAGAATGCGCAGGATGAAGAGGAATAGGTTGACGATGTCCAGGTAGATGCCGAGCGTGAGGACGACGGCGTTACCCATCGTATCGGGCGCGTACTTGGCGCGGTTCACATCGACGACGAGGAGGGCGCTGAAGATGAGCGCGCCGAGCCAACTGATTGCGCCTTCCATCACGGTGCCGCCGACAAAGATGTTGACGATCATGGCGACGAGCAAGCCAAGGACCGCCATAAAGAGGTAGGGGCGGATGCCCGCGAGGTCTCGCTTGGTGGTGAGGGCGTAGGCGGAGAGCCCGACGGTCATGACGCCGGTAACGGCGACGGCCTGGAGCACAATTCCGCCGGCACCCGCGCTGATGTAAGCGGCGATGATTGGGCCGATGGTGGCGCCGGAAACGAAGGCGAAGGCGTAGAGCAACGCCATGTTGATGCCTTCGCGTTCGCGCATCGCCTGGACGGCGAAGATAAGGGCGATCTCAACGATGAAGAGCGGCAGAAGCCAACCGCTGCCGAGCTGGGCGCCGACGTATCCACCGACGGTAGCGAAGGCGAGGGAGAACGCAAGCAGGCCAAAGATTTTGCCGAGGAGCCCGCTGGCGAGGCGCGATTCCGCTACGGGACGGGTCTGCTCGGATGGGAAGATAGACACGGAGTTGTTTTCCTTCTGGCGTCGCGGAACGAGGTGCGGCGCTACGGAGATATTCTACCATGCAGGGGATCGCTGCTCTGGTTAAGACGGGTGTGTGAGGCTGGTTCCAATCGGGGTCAGGCAAACCAACAGACTCCTGAGCTGTCGTGCATCGGGTCTGGCCCGCGACCCTCACCCCTGGGACCCCTCTCCCGACTTCGCGGGAGAGGGGAAGATACGGCGACGGGTGCACGCGGGAAGACCCGGCGTCGCGAGGTTGCTCGAGCGCCTGACCGTGCCGAGGCGCGGCATGGGGTCATCTGGAAGTGTCTTGGCCGTCGTCCTCGTACGGTCGCGTTCGGATTCGTTTGGGTGCTGGCGCTTGCCGAGAAGGGTGGGGGTGCCGATTCTTCTAACGAAGTTCTATCGCGGTTGCAGTGCGGGGTGGGGATCTGAGCAGAGACAGCGAGAAGAGGAGCCCGTTTTCCGCACTCCCGGCTGCCTTTAGCGGGATTGTGCTGCTGGCTGTGCTTGCGGTTTTGGGGGCCGCGGCGTTGTTGCCGGCAGCGACCGCTCACGGTGACAACGGCCCGGTGATCCAGGTGCCGACGGCGACACCGACGAGCAAGGCGACGCGCACGCCAACGCCGCGCGTGCCGCGGCTGGCGCCAACGGCCACCCCCTCGCCGACACCCGCGACGTATCGGCGGGTGGTGCCTGGGCTTTCCAACGAGCAATTGCCGACGCCTGCTGCCCCTCCACCGCGGGTGGCGCCCGATATGTCGGGCTTGCAGCAGTCCCTCGCCACCGCGATCAAGAAGTTCCCGGTGTCTGGCGCTTACGCCATCGCTGTGACGGACTTGCAGACTGGTACGTCAGTGGATGTGAAGGGTGATAGCTACCAGCTTTCGGGCTGCATCATGAACGTCTTTGTGTTGATCTCGGCGATGCTGGACGTGCAGCAGGGGGCGTACCCGCTGGACGATGTGAGCCAGGTAATCGCCGCCACGCTTTGGAGCTCGAACACGGTGACGGCGCGAGCACTCTACCGCAAGACCGGCGGCAACGACCTGGCTACGGGGTTGCGCAAGGTAGGACGAATGATGAACGAGCGGATGGGCATGCAGGGCACGCTGATCGATCATCCGCCTGGTTACCCTGCCGAAACGCTGGGGCGGGACCCGAACAACTGGATCTCGGCGAATGATGCGAACCGGGGCCTAACGGCACTGTGGAACGGCGGCATTCTGCACGACCCGTACCGTGTTTACCTTCTCGATGCGATGTTGGAGGTGAGCCCGACGCTGAACTATCTGCTCGCCTACAATCCGCATGGCAGGGTCAGCCACAAGAACGGCTGGCTCTT
Source organism: Tepidiformales bacterium (assembly GCA_038323265.1). Lineage (GTDB taxonomy): Bacteria > Chloroflexota > Dehalococcoidia > Tepidiformales > Tepidiformaceae > PNKC01. The sequence continues at coordinate 14,703 of JBBQGT010000070.1, read as the reverse complement.
CGAAGACGGCGGCTGGGTCGATAACGACTCCGGCATCGTCCGCTTTGTGAAAGACGGCACGGAGTACGCGTACGCGATCACCTTCATGTCCCAGGACGTCGACCAGTTCAAAGCCGAGGTGCCGCTTGGCCAGCAGCTGGCCCGCATCACGTGGGACTGGTTCAACGCGGCGTATCCCTAGACTGAACAGGTCGCGGCCATGAAGTTCGGCGCGCTGCTGGTAATTGGGACAGACGGGCAGGAGCGGCGCTACGAGATCGACGTGCCCTCGCTGTTAGTGGGGCGCGGCGGGGGAAGCGGCATCTTGCTCGATGACCCATCTATCGGCGAGCGCCACGCTCGTCTGCTGGTCGAATCCGGCTCAGTCTTAGTCGAAGACTTGGGCTCGGCGGGGGGCACGTTTGTGGGCGGGGAGCGGATCGAACCGCTGACGCAGAACCGAATTGGGCCGGGGCAGCAGCTGCGCTTCGGAGACCTTGCGGCTCGCTACCTTGAGCCGGCGCTGCTCGATATCGAACCGATCGTGCCGGTGACCCAGCGGCGAAACGTCGAGAGCGGCGAACAGGGCGCGCGACCGCTTTCGCGCATTCTCATGGCGCTTCACCTGCCGCAGACGCCAATCCAGGCGGGCGATGCGCAGACAGGCAGCCTGCGGGTTGAGAATCGCGGGCGGGTGGTGGACCGAGTGCGGCTGGAGGTGAGCGGCATACCGCCGGCGTGGCTGCGCGGCTGGCGCCCGGAACTTTCACTGGTGCCAGGCGGCGTTGTCACGCTGCCTGTGGTCATCCGCCCGCCGGTGGCGCCGGAAGCGACGGCAGGGGATCACGCGGTGGTTTTCACGGCCACTTCGGGCGTCGATGCACGGGAATCGGTGGAGGTTGGGCAACTGCGCATCCTGCCGTTCGAACACCTGGTGCTGGCTATCGAGCCGCAGCGATCGGCCGGCCGATTCGAACTGGTGGTGACGAACGCCGGCAATCAGCCGCTGAACGCCGTGCTGGACGCGGTCGGACAGGAAGACGGCGTGAGCATCGACCTTGAGGCGCCGGCGGTGGACATCGCGCCGGGCGAGGAGAAGCGCATCCGGCTGCGTGCGCGTTCGAAGAACCGGCCAGCGTTTGGACGGGACAGCGTGGTGCTGTTCACCGCCGGGGCGATTCCGCGCAACTCGGCGGCGGACCGCGTGGAGGCCTTCGGACAGTTGGAACTGCGTCCGCCATTGCAGCCGTGGAAACGTACGCTCCAGGTGTTATTCGCGCTGGCAGTGGTGGCGGGGGTCTTTGCCGTATTCTGGTTTGACTGGCCGCTGCGGGCGGATAGGCGCGACTTCGACATCCCGGCGATCCCGATCATCAATGAGGACAAGGCGAAGCCGCTGGGGCCTACGGTCTCCGCTGCGAAACCAGCACCCACCGCGTTGGCCGGGGCGAAGAAGGACGACGCGGCGGCGATCCTGGCGAAGGCCGAGGAGCGCTATGCGGGCGTGCATCTCTGTGGCGGGGCGAAGAGCACGCCAAGCGCGAAGCCTGCGGCTACGAACTTGGTGGCGCCGCTGTTCCGGCAAAGTGACCCGCGGTGGGCCGATGACCTCTATGCGGCTGCGGGGCGGGCGGGGCCGAAGAGTTCGTGCGGCAAGACGCTGGCGCAGTGCGGCTGTGAGGTGACCTCGATGGCGACGGTGCTGGCCTTGTTGCAGTTGGTGACGATGCCAGACGGCCAGCCGCTGGACCCAAAAACATTGAACCAGTGGTTCGAAAACGAGGCGGTACAGGATTCGAACGGCTGGACGAGCCAGGGTTACAGCTACGGCGACGTAGTGTGGACATCGGCGAACGCGCTTTCGGCGGCGGTGGCGCAGGCTAAGCCGGGGACGCAGAAGGTCCGCTTCCTGGGGGCCGGGTCTGGCGCGATCGAGGAGATTCGGCCGGCGCTGGAGGCGAAGACCCCGGTGATCCTGGAAGTGCCGGGCCACTACATCGCGGCGACGGGAATCGTTGGCGACAAAGTAACCATCAGCGACCCGTACTACCCGGAGCGCACCTCGCTCGATTTCTACGCGGGGAAGGTGCTGGGCAGCGTCCTTTTCGAGCCTAGCGAGGACCTTTCGGCGATCACGGTGACGGTGTCATCGGAGATGCGCGTGCGGGTGACGGACGCATCGGGCAAGGTGACCGGCACGCTGGAAGGGGCGACGCCGGGCGAGGCGGAGCGAAGAGCGAAACGAGACATTCCGGGTTCCAGCTACACCTTCAAAGACGCCTGGCGAGACCCGAACTGCATCGAAACAGCGCCGCCGGCGGGCGCCGGGACCCATCAGATCCACATCCCGCACCCGGCGGCGGGCGCTTACAAGGTCGAGATCATCAATGCGAAAGGCGGCGGCACGAGCGGCGCGGTGCACGTCTACGACACGAACGGCAATCTGCGCATTCAGCGCGACGAGGGGACCGGCAACCGCACATTCACGGTGGAAATTGGCTGAGGCATGACCGACGGTCTCCGAATGCTCGTGCTGGGCCACAGCGACAGCGATGGATCGAGGCTGGCGAATGCTGCCGACTCGTGGCCGCGGCTGGTGGTGAGCGGAATGCCGGAGGCGGCAGGGCTTTCGATCGAGCTGACGCACCGCATCCTCTACCCGGGCGGCCGAGTTGGTCGTCTGCCGAAAGTCGCTTTCGTACTGCCGCCGCTGGACCGCGCCGGGTCGCGCGGCGGTTGATTGGGACACGGCCCTCCCTGGATGTCGAGGCAGCTTTGTTGTCTTACCGGGAGGTGTTCCAGCGCCTGGCACGCGAGGAGAACGTCCAGGTCATCGTAGTGGGCAGTGCTGGATACTCCCGGTTTCACGAACGGATGAACCCGCAGATGCTGTCGACCACAGAACGCTTTAGACGCGAGCACCGGACGGCCGCTAAGGAGTTTCACTTTGATTGGGTGGACTTCGACGAATTGCTCGGTGGCAGAGGGGCGAAGGAGCGCTACTTCATGGCGGATGGCGTACACACCGACGAGCGAGCGCAGCGGCTGGTGGCTGATGCCATTATCCCGCCCATCGCGCGAAACTAGGGAGGCCGATGAGCGCGGCGCTGCGGATGCTCGTCTTGGGCCACAGTGACAGCGATGGGTCGAAGCTGGCGGACGCCGCCGACTCGTGGCCGCGGCTGGTGGTGAGCGGAATGCCGGAGGCGGCAGGGTTTTCGATCGAGCTGACGCACCGCATCCTGTACCCGGGGCGAAGCGCCACAAGGTTCGTCCAGAAGGAGCTGGCGACGACCGCGCCGGACATCGTGATTGTTGGCGTCTCGAGCTTCAGCGCGGCCTTTGAGTTCGTCTCAAACCGGTTGAGGGAGATTCTCGGCGAGCGGCCCGCCCGTGTCGTCCTTCGGCTCGAAGCACACGCCGGAGGGTGGACGTCCTCGAGGCACCGGCTGCACAGTGCGTCCCTCGCGCCGAGGCGGGCGGCCCGCAGGTTAGTGGGTACGCGCGCAGCGTCAACGGTGGAAGCGACCCTGCAGTCGTACCGCGACGTCTTTCAGCGGCTGGCGCGGGAGGAGAATATGCAAACGATCGTGCTCGGTGGCGCGGGGTACTCGCGCCACCATCAGACGATGAACCGAGGCATGGCGGCGATCATTGCGCGCTTCGATATGGAACTGGGGAGCGCCGCGGAGGAGCACCATTTCGATTGGGTATCGCACACCGGTGTGATGGGCGGCCATGACGCCAAGGAGCGGCTCTACCTTGCCGACGGGGTGCATACGGACGAAACCGCGCAAAGGCTGGCGGCCGAAGCGATGCTGTCCGTCATTGCGCAGCGATGGGGACGATGAGGGCTTGCGCCGCCAGCCGCTTCGTGAGGGCACGGACGATTGAGACCGCGACCTCCGCCGTCATCCCTGGCCGGCAAACGCGCTGCGTTCAAGCGGTTCGTCGGGTACGCTCGTAGTCACAAAATCAGCTGGAGCACCCAACCGATGGCAGTAATCTCGTACTTCCCAATCTCACTTCCCGAACCGGCGCGCGCTGGTTTCGAACAGAGCTGGATGACGCGCGTGGGCGCGGTTGACACTTTTCCCGGCTTCATCAGCACCGAGTTGTTGGCCCTGCCGGACCGCGGCGAATACGTGGTGCTCACGCGCTTTTCGGATGAGAAGTCGTTCGAAGCGTGGATCACGTCGGATAACTTCACCAAGGGTCATCGCGGCGAAAGTTACGACAGCTATAAGGACAACCCGGCGATGGCGAACCACAAGCTCTTTGACGTCCTGAGCTAAACGCCGTCCTCGCGACGCGACGGAGGCCGCCGCCACAAGTTCGCGGCCTTCGCTGTGTCCCGCGACAGAGCCGCATCGTAGGATTCGCGCCATGCCGCCGAAACCACCCGTTGAGAAGCGCCTTGTCTGCTGGGGGGAGGTTGGACTACTGGACGCCCAATACCACGACAGCGAGTGGGGCGTGCCCTGCCACGACGACCAGCAGCTGTTTGAGCGGCTGATGCTCGAAGGGTTCCAGGCCGGGCTTTCGTGGACAACGATCCTGGCGAAGCGCGAGAAATTCGCGCGTGCTTTCGAAGGCTGGGACGCGGCGCGCATTGCGAACTACGGGCCGGAGGACACCGATCGGTTGCTCGATGACCCTGGCATCGTGCGCAACCGGCTGAAGGTGCATGGCGCAGTGAAGAACGCTCAGGCGTTTCTACGCTCGCAGAAGGAGCACGGCACGTTCGACCGCTACATCTGGTTGTTTGTGGCGGACCTGCCGCCAGACCGTCCCATGCCACTGAACTTCGGCGATGTGCCAGCCACCACGCAGGAATCGGACGCGATGTCGAAGGCGCTGAAAGCTGCGGGGATGACCTTCGTTGGGAGCACGATTTGCTACGCGTTTATGCAGAGCACGGGGATGGTCAACGACCACCTGGTGGATTGCGCGACGCGGCAGGTTAGCAGGTAAACGGGTCGGCGCGATCAGCGAGTGGCCCTGACCAAGCGCGCGCGGAAATCGCCTACACTCTCCCCACCCTGCGAACCGAGGACTACCTCAATGACTTCATCTCCAACGCTCTCCACGCGCATGAACACCGCCGTCCAGGCGCTGCTCGACCGGCAAGTTGCCGACGGCAGCCAGATCGGCGTGCAGGTTGCCGCCTACCACCAGGGCAAGCCCGTGGTGGATGCCTGGGCGGGAGCGATGGGCCCGGACGACCCGCGACCGGTGCAGCCGGATTCGCTCTTCCTGAGCTTCTCAACGACGAAGGGGATCGCTGCGCTGGCACTGCACATGCAGGCTGACCAGGGACTGATCGACTTCGATGCGCCGGTGACGAAGTACTGGCCCGAGTTTGGTGCGCACGGCAAGGAGAAGGTGACGGTGGCCCAGGCGGTGAGCCACCAGACGGGCATCCATCAGACGGCACCACAGGATTGGGACTGGGATGCGGGCATGCCCAAGCACATCACTGAGTGGGAAGCGGGGCTGGCCTGGATCGAAGACGCGGTGCCTGCGTGGGAGCCCGGCACCGCGACCGGCTACCACGCGGTGACCTACGGCTGGATCATCGGCGGGATCATTCAGCACGCCACGGGGCGGCACATCCAGGAGATCGTGGCGAACGACATCGCTGCGCCACTGGGCATCGGCGACTCGCTGTTTATCGGGATTCCAGACGGTCTGGACGAGCGACTGACGACGCTGGCCGTGATCCCGGCGGGCGAAGGCCTGGGGCTAGCGCCGGAGACAGACTTCCACCGCGCTATGCCACTTGGGTTCTGGCAGCACACCAACTCTATGGATTACCGGATGGCGTGCCTGCCATCGGCGAACGGCCACTTCACGGCCCGCGCGCTGGCACGGACCTATGCGCCGCTGGCCGGGGACGGCACGATCGACGGCGTGCGGCTGGTTTCACCGGGCACGATCAAGGGCATGCAGCGGTTGATGACGAGCGAGACCGACCGCACGCTGGGCGTACCGATGAACAAGGGAATCGGATTCTTCCTGGGTGGCGAAGCGAGCGGCATTCACGGGCCGCAGGGGCCACGGGTAACCGCTTTCGGGCATTCCGGCGCGGGCGGTTCGGTCGCTTTTGCGGACCCCGAAAAGGGATTGTCCGTGGGCGTAACCATCAACAAGATGGCGTACCCGTTGCCGGGCGAAGGCACGACGCTGGAGATCTGCGACCTGATCCGCAAGGAGCTGGGCGCCGAGTAAGCCGTGCGTTCGACCGCGCAGCCGCTGGCGGCTATCATCCCCGCACACCAGTAACCGAACGGAGTTCGCCTTTAATGACGACCACGGAGACTGCCCTCAACGCCAGGGTCCACGAACTGATCAACAAGCAGGTGGCCGAAGGCCAACAGCTTGGCGTGCAGGTGGCGGTCTATCGCCACGGCGAGATGATCGCCGATGCCTGGGCCGGCACTTTCGGCCCGGGTGACGACCGCGAAGTGAAGGCGGACACGCTGTTCAACTGCTTCTCGACGACGAAGGGCGTGGCGGCGACGGCGCTGCACATCCTCGCAGACCGCGGGTTGATCGAATACGACGCGCCAGTTGCCAAGTACTGGCCGGAATTTGCGGCCAACGGCAAGGGGGCAATCACCGTGGCCCAGGCGATGAGCCACCAGGCCGGCCTGCACGCCGCGCCGCCCAAAGAGGTGATCCTCGATTGGGACCGCGCGATCGACTACATCGCGAACGGTACGCCAGCGTGGGAGCCTGGGACGGCCACTGGCTATCACGCGCTGACCTACGCCTGGGTGGTTGGCGGAATCGTCCAGGGCGCCTCGGGGCGGCACATCAAGGACGTCATCCAGGAAGAGATCGCCCAGCCACTGGGGGTCGAAGGCGAGATGTACGTGGGCATCCCGGACGGGATCGAAGGCCGGCTGGCTTCGCTGCAGACACCACCGCCGCCTGACCCCAGCGTGCCAAACCCGATGGCGCTGCTGCCGAAAGACCACGACTTCTACAAGGCGATGCCAGTGGATAGCGGCGTGAACTTCAACGACATGGAAGTGCGCCAGGCCTGCATTCCTTCGGCGAACGGCCACTTCAACGCGCGATCGTTGGCGCGCATGTACGGCGCGCTGGCCAACGGAGGCCAGATTGGCGGCGTGCGCCTGGTCTCCGAAGAGCGCATCGCGAAGATGAGCGCAATCCAGATCGAACAGGCAGACCGCGTTATTTTCATGCCGATCCCCAAGAGCATCGGGTTCATGAATGGCGGGGCGTGGTCCATGGGCAAGCCGGGCGTGAACGGCCCGCGACGCACGTCGTTCGGGCACAGCGGCGCTGGCGGTTCCACCGCTTTCGCCGACCCGGAAGTTGGGCTTTCCGTCGCTGTGACTCTGAACAAGATGCAGGGCACGCTTCAGGCTGAAGGCCCGACCTTCGAGATCTGCTACCTGATCCGCGAAGAGCTCGGCCTCAACTAGTGGCGAAGCTCCAGGCCGCAATCTTCGATGTCGGAGGGGTGCTGACCGTCTCGCCGGTGCAACGAATCATCGATTTCTCCACAGAGCACGGGATCAGCGACGAAACGCGGATGCGCATCTTTTCGCACGGCGAGAGCCCCTGGTCGCGCTTCGAAAGGAGCGAACTGGACCCCCAGAGCTTTGCCGCGGAGTTCGACGTTGCCGTGCTGGAGGCAGCCGTGCCGGCGACGATCACAGGCGCGGCGTTCATGGAATTCTTCTTCCAGGGATTCGCGCCGCGGCCAGAGATGCTGGCCGTGGTCGATGCCTTGCGGGGACAGGTGAAGCTCGGTTGCATCACCAACAATGTGGCGCGGGATGAAGAGCCGCGGAAGCGCACGTCGGGGCTGGACGTACATTCGATCTTCGAAGTGGTGATCGAATCGGCCAAGGTTGGGCTGCGCAAGCCGGACCCGGCGATCTACCGCATGGCTTGCGAGCAGCTCGGCGTGGTGCCCGAACAGGCCGTATTCCTGGACGACATCGGCCAGAACTTGAAGGGTGCGCGCGCCCTGGGGATGGCGACGATCAAGGTGGACGAAACGCTGAGTGCGATCGACGAACTGGAAGCGGTGCTGGGGATCACCCTGCCGCGCCCGGCGGCCAACTAAGCAACCGAACGAATCCGTAGGAGACGCCTCATGGATGCCAAGGAACTCGATCTGATCGAGGCGGTGCGGACGCTGGCCCGCGAGAAGTTCGCCCCACGGGCCGCGCAACACGACCGTGAAGGCTCGTTCCCTGCCGAAAACGTGGCCGAACTGAAGGCCCTCCGGGTGCCGGCGATGGCCCTCGGCAAGGCGGTCGGGGGCCTGGAGATCAGCCCCGAGGCGCAGCTGCGGATCATGGAGGAGATCGCCTACGCGGACGGTTCGACGGCAGTGGCGCTGAACATGCACGCGATCGTCGCAGGGTTTATCGAGTCCTTTCCGCCATTCCCGCGTCGCAATGTGGTACTCGAAGATATGGCGAAGAACAACGCGCTGATCTGCGGAGCGGGTTCTGTGCCGAGCGCGGAACTAGACACGCGGACGGCGGGTTACAAGGTCACGGAAGACGGCGATGACCTGGTGTTCAACGGACGCGCCGGTTTCGCTTCCATGAGCGAGGGAGCGAAGTACACGATCATGGGCGGGATCATCGAGCGCGGCGAAGGCAGCGAGCCGGACATTGCCCTGAGCATCCCGGAGATGAACACTCCGGGGCTGAAGCTGATGCACAACTGGGACGGGATGGGCCTGCGCGGCACGGCGAGCCATGACATTGTGGTGGAGAACATGCGCATCCCGAAGTGCGAATCGATGGTGTTGCCAGTGGCCATGCTACGGGTGATCACCGAAGCGCAGGCGAGCGTGGTAAGCGTGCCGAACCAGCTGCGTACGCGTGGCGCGCTGGGCATCCTGGCGATCTGGCTGGGGCTTTCGCAGGCGGCGTTCGATTTCACGCTGGAGTACGTGGGCAAGCGCTACGGCTACCTGGCGGGACCGAACATCGCCTCCACGGGCGCCGTGGGCTTCCGTTCGGAGCAGGCTTGGGCACAGTTCGGCATCGGCAATATGGAGCACTGGCTGGAGACGGGCCGAACGATCCTCTACGACACGGCTCGCCGGCTGGAGACGCCGTTCGAATCAAATCAGGCCTTCCTGCGCCACCTGGTGCGCACGGTTTATCACCTGCGGCGGATGAGCGAAGAGGTCTCGGCGGGGGCGATGAAGGTCTGCGGGGCGCACGCCTACGTGAAGGCGAAGCCGTTGGAGCGCATCTACCGCGATATGGTGGGCGGCAACGTGATGGCCTGGAAGACCGACGAGTTGCTGCTCTCGCTTGGCGTGGGCGCGCTCGGCCAACCGATCAGCTTTGTGGGTCCCGCGGGGACATAGCGATAGGGCCTGGCAGCCGTGGCTGGTTAGCGAGGGGCGCGCCGTGCCTAGTTCATCGTTATCGTGCCGGGGGCGGTCATGTAGACCCAGTAGACTTTGAGCTTGAAGAGGCCGCCGAAGTCGTTCAGGTAGCGCGGCTGGGTGGGAGAGTGGATCAGCCAAGTGCTGGTGGCGTTATCGAACTGGGCCACTTCGCTGTACTTGCCAGCTACTTCCGCCATTGCATCGCTGACGGCCTTGCTGGTCCCTGTGTAGACGAAGTTGTTCCAGCCGGGGCGAAGGTTGAGCACGCGGCCCGCGGGCGGGTTGGGGTTCGGGGTGGCGGGGTTTGATGCGGGAGCGTTGATCCAGAACGGCTGGTATTGCTCGATGAACTGCAGGTCGTTCACGTAGGCTGGCACACCGCGCAAAAACCGCCGGTAGGCGCCGGTCGTTTCGAGCTGGGGTTTCAGCGGGTCCCAAACATACATCGCGGACCATGGCGATGGGATGGAACTGAGGGCCAAGGGCAGCAACCCCCCGGGGTCGAACTGGGCGATGTTGCTCCAACTGCCGTTCAGGGTCTGGACGACGACGGCTCCGGGTGGCGGGGAAACGCTGCTGATTTCGCGCCCCAAAAGTCCGATGTCCACGTTGCGCGCGCCCCATATTAGGGTGGGTACCGCAGGCAACCCGCCGACGCTGAACTGAACGGTCTTGCCGGGGGCGCCGCAGCCTGGCTGCTCGGCGGCGCTGCGCACACGTACGGTGTACGGCGAAACGGGGCCGAAGGTCGCCACCTTGGTTGTGCCGCATTCGATGCCATCGATGGTGGCGCGGACATCCGTACCGTTGGGCACATCGCGCCAGTCTTTGAGGGCGATGCCACTGACCTGCATGGGCACGCGGGCAACCGCTTCACCGATATCGATGACGCCGGAGCCCGCCCAGTTGCCGCCATGAGCCGCTGGCTCGGCCGGTGTGGCCGCGTCCCGCGCGACCTGGATGTAGTCTCCCGCTGAAAGCTTCGAGTTGCGCATCATCATCAGAGCGAACATGCCCGAAACGATCGGCGTGGAGAAACTGGTGCCGCCTTCCGCACCCGTATCAGCGTAGGGGGGGTTGACGCCGATGTTCGAACGCGCCGTGCTGACGATGTGGTTGCCGGGGGCCGCGAAGTCGATGGCCGGGCCGTAGGCGCTGTAGTGCGCCCAGACGTTGCGGTTGAGGTTGTCCGAGGCGCCGACGGCGATGACGTTCGGAAGATCCGAATAAGCAGCCGGGTAGCCCACCACGGGGTTAGGTGTGGAGCCATAGTTGCCGGCCGCGGCGACGACGATGATGCCCGCATCTTGGGCAGCTTTCACGGCGGCTCGCAGGTCGGCCTGGTCGTTCTGGGTGGCGAGGCTAAGGTTGATGATGTTGGCTCCCATTTTGCGGGCGTACTCAATGCCGCGGGCAACGTTCGAGACATCGCCTTCCGGCTGCCCCTGGTTGCCGCTGCCGCAATCGAGGACTTTGATTGGCATGATCTTGACGTTCCAGGCGACGCCGGCGATGCCGAGGGCGTTGTTGCCCGAAGCGCCGATGATGCCCGCCGCCAGGGTGCCGTGCGAGCCGATGTGCGAGGAGCCGCTGCCGTTGTCATCGAGCACGTTGCCGGTGGCCGTGTTGCCCGTGCCGGTGGCGTTCGAATAGCCGCAAATCGCCGCCCGGCTCTGCGTGAGGTTTACGAAGCGGCAGCCGTAACGATCGTTGATGCAGCCGTTGTTGTCGTGATCGATGCCGTCGTCGAAGGCGTCATTGGGATTCTCCCAGACGTGCCCGGCGAACTCGGGGTGGCCGAGATCCAGGCCGGTATCGAGTACGGCAACGATGATCGTGTTGTTTCCCGTTTCAATATCCCACGCTTCGGGGGCGTGGATTGGGTTGAGGTACTGAGCTTGCGATACCGCCAGTCCAGACGCGTAGTACGGATCGTTCGGGATGACCGCTGCGCGGACTTTGCCATCAGCTTCCGCGGATTCAACGCTGGGCTGGCTTCGCAGCTCGGCGATGAAGCGGTCGCGTGATTTGCCCTTCGGGACGGCGAGGCGTTGGAAGCCCTGCTCGGCGAGAGTTGGCGGCTGGCCATCCTTGCGAAGCGATTCGCGGGCGCCAGTGACGTACTTCACCACCACGTATTCATCCGGCAGATCGCCGGGCGCGGCGGCGGCGACGCGAATCCCTGAAGCCACAAAGGGGGTGACGATGCAGACTGCCAGCAAACACAGCCATCGCACTCGCACTCGCCCCCTCGTTCCTGACGACGCTCTAATCGCCCGTTATTTTGGTGTCGGGATGGGTGTTGGGATTTGCCCTTCGATCTTGGGCGTCGGAATCGGCGTCGGCACGGTGGCCGGCCGGTTGCCAAGGACACGATCGTCCATGATGACCGCTATGTCACGCGCCTGGTCCACGGTCACGAACTTGTCGGAGCCGTTTACCTGAACGACGAAGACGGCGTTACCGCGGCGCACGAGCATGCGGTAGAACACCGAAATCTGGTCCGAGGTGCCAACCGTGCCGTTGAACAGCTTGTAGGCGTTCGATTGATTACCGAGCTGCTTGGTGGGCACCTGCTGGGTGGCGTCGCGAGCAAGGTAGAGCTTGTCCATGAAGTCGTAGGCCTGGCTAGCCCCGTCGATCGTCTGGAAGAGGTAGGCCTCGGCGGTCACGTAGTAGCGGCCGCGCAGCAGGTCGGCGGCCAGCCCACCAGGGTCATAAGCGACCTGGAAGCCATCGACGATCTTCCAGGCGTTGGCCTTGTCCTCGCCTTCTTGGTTCGTCTTAAACAGGTAGCTGGAGGTGAAGGTGCCGAGATTCAAAGTGTACGACTCGGGGACGTTGACCTTCATGCCCTTCGGCAACTCATCAATGGAAGGAACAACCTGGCTGGCGAGGCCGTGCAGTTCTTTTTCCGGGCCGCCGCTGGTGCCCCCGCTGCTGATCGAAGGGCGCGTGGCCGTGGCTGTCGCGCCGGGGGCGCCGGGCGTGGTGTCCTTCACTGTCTTGCTGACGTCCGGCTCGTTGCTGCTGCAAGCGGCGAACACGACGGCGGCGGCCAGCGCAATCGCCCCGAACGGGAGCAGGAGTTCGCGCCGGTTGGTCACTTCTTCGGAGTGGCCAGTGGGGTGTAGTTGGTCGAAGGCGTGGGTTCGATGGCGTTCAACTTGCCGAGCGCCTTTTGGTCCACGAGGTTCGCCATGTCGCGAGCCGTATCGACCTTCATGAAGCCGTCGGCGCCATACGTGAATACCACGGAGATGAGGTTGCCGCGACGGAAGAGATAGTAGTGAAAGACGGAGTTGACCGAACTGCTGGGCACCTTGCCTTCGATGCGCTGGAAGGCCGCGTACTGGTTGCCCACCGCCTGCGCCGTCTGGGGCTGGTTGCCAGGAGTGGCCTTGAGGTAGGCGGAGAAGCGGTCAAAGCACTTCTTCGCACCCTCTGCATCGTTGAAGAGGTGCGTTTCGACCTTCGAATAGAAGCCGCCCTGGAGCACCGCCCGTTCGCGGCCTTCCGGGGTGTAGCCCGTTTCGTAGCCGCCGAGATAACCCCACTGCTTCAGGAGCGATTGGCCTTCCGCCACAGAGGCGAAAACGGGCGCCTTCGCGTAGTCCTCGGCGGTGAGCTGCAGGGTGGCCGGGATATCGACAAGGAAGTTCGCACCCAGGTCGTCCTGGGAGACGGAGAAGCGGCTGACAGGCATCGCCAACGTGGGCGAGGGAGAGCTGTCGTTCGTCGAGGAGCGGGATGGGTCGGCCGCGGTGGTGGCCGCCGCGCCATCGCCGCCGCCGCAGGCGATCAGTGATGTTGTAAGGACGGCTGTGCACGCCAAGAGGAAGGCAGCGCGCACGGGCCGGGGGAGCCGGGGGGGCATAGAGACTCCGGGTCGAATGTCTCTGGAGTGTACGCAGCGGCCCTGTTTGGCGGAAGAATCGAGGTAACGGGGGAGTAAGGCGGGCGTAACGCGGCGGGCGTTAAGTGCAGAACGTCTATTGGGGCGCTTCCGGCCCGAGCTGTCGGCGCGAGACTTCGCGCTTCATGTGGTGGTCCACGAGATTACGGGGAGATGGCTGGCGTCCGAGCCACGAACCTGTCAGCCAGTTGTCATGGGCGAATACTTGGCTCGTTCGTGTCCGGTCCGCGAGCGATCCATAGCCCGTGCCTATTGCTCACCTCGGAGCTATCCACTGGCAGCCCTTCCCTCCGCGCCGTACAATTGCTGCATCGTGCGCCCTGGGGCGGCGCGGTGTTATGCCGCGCGTACCCAGCAGTCAGCACTCAGGATTCTCCTCAATGGAAGACGTCATTATCGCCAGCGGTGTGCGCACCGCGATCGGCAAGTTTCAAGGCTCGCTTTCGGATGTCTCTGCCTCGGACCTTGGAGCGCACGTTATCCGCGAGGCGGTTTCACGCGCGAACATCGAACCGGAGAGCGTGGACCAGGTGATCATGGGGATCGTCGGACAGGTGGCCGAGGACGCCTACCTTTCGCGCCACTCCACGGTGAAGGCGGGCCTGCCGATTTCCACCCCCGCAATGAACGTCAACCGCATCTGCGGCAGCGGGCTGGAAGCGATCAACTCCGCCTCCCGCCTGATCCAGAGCGGCGACGCCGACGTTGTGGTGGCGGGCGGAGCTGAGAACATGACGCGCATGCCGTTCTACCTGCGCAAGGCGCGCTCCGGCTACCGTCTCGGGCACGACACCATAGAAGACGGAATCATCCACCTCCTGAGCGACCCGTTTAAGGGTTACCACATGGGGATCACGGCCGAGAACCTGGCCGAGCAGTTCGAAGTGAGCCGCGCCGCGCAGGACGAATTCTCCGCCGAGAGCCAGCGCCGCGCCCTGAACGCCATCGACCAGGGCTACTTCAAGGAGCAGATCGCGCCCATCACGGTTAAGGCTGGCCGCGAAGAGAAGGTCTTCGACACCGACGAATACCCCCGCGCCACTACGGCCGAGGTGCTTTCGAAGATGCGTCCGGCGTTCAAAGAGGGCGGCGTGGTAACGGCCGGCAACGCGAGCGGCATCAACGATGGCGCCTCGGCCCTCGTGCTGATGTCGGCCACCAAGGCAAAGGAATTGGGGGCTAACGCGCGGATGCGCATCGTGGCGCGGGCGGAAGCTGGCGTAGACCCGGCGATCATGGGCAGCGGCCCTATCCCGGCGATCCGCAAGGTGCTCGCCAAGGCGCAGATGACGCTCGACCAGATCGACGTCATCGAGCTCAACGAAGCGTTCGCCAGCGTCTCCTGCGCATGCGCCAGCGAGCTTTCGCTGGACCCGGCGAAGGTCAACCCGAACGGCGGAGCGATCGC
>JBBQGT010000069.1:0-16911 GCA_038323265.1 Tepidiformales bacterium | reverse complement strand
TCCTTTGCCCGGCCGCGCGGCACCCACGGGTTACGTACTTCAAGAACGTGGCTTCATGCACAAAGAGGCTGCGGGAAAGCGAAGCTTTGTTAAGGGCGGAGCGGCATTGACTTCGAACTCTGATGTCAGGGCGGTCAGGGTCGACTATTGGAAGTTACGAGAGGGGTCAGTTGTCGAAACGGTCTCGGTCGAAGGGAGCACCGTCTGGGCCTATCCAACGGCCGGAAAGACGGAAGCCTTCATCCAGGCGATTGCCCCGCCGGGGAACTTCGAACAGTTGCTAATCTCCGACTTCGTGATCGGTGATCTGTATGTGCAGGTGTATGCCCCAGGCATGCCCGTGAAGACACTCTTGGAGTTGATCGACTCCATAGCAACGGGTGGGAGGTAGGTCGAGCGGCCCCAGCGCTCCAGTTACTGGCCAGGCCGGTCTGCCTCCGGCCTACCGCCGAAACCCCAGACGCTAGCGTCCCGGTCTGTCCTTCGCACCGTCCCGGGAGCGGCGCAACGTTTCCATTGCTTTGAGCATGACCTCAGGCACTTCTTTACCAGCGTCCGTGAACGCCTTCACCTGGGCGGCGCCGCTGCCGCCGAAGACCATGCCGAGGCGGTCTTCGATCCAGTCGCGGTTGTCGATCAGCGTGTCCATCTGGCCCTGGAAGCGCGGAGCGACGTAGCGCGCCCAGAGCTCGTAGCTGCGGTGCGTCTTTTCGGTGCTCGTCCATTCGTGGGCTAGCCCAAGCAGTCCGCCGAGCCCGCCGGAGCGCTCCTGGAGGACCTCCATCTGGGTTATCGCATCGTCCGGCGTGCCAACGATCACGCTGCCGCGTTCGACAGCCTCTTCAATCGTCTTCGTACCACCGGCAAACGGAGGCGAGGCGGCGGCCGTCTCCATGTTCTTGCGGTCGCCGACGTACGCCTGGCGAAGGTAGCCCTCACGAATGTCGTTGATCGCCTCCTGCTTGGAGTCGGCGAGATGGATCGGCACCACGACCTTCCAATCGGCGCGCGAGATCTGCTTGCCAGACTCCGCCGCCGCCTCTTCGGCCCATCCCCAGGTGCGTTCGAAGTCCTTGTGGTCCGCGCCCGCCACCGAGAGGAGGCCGATGCCGTGCCTGCCAGCGGCCATGGGACCTGTTGGCGTAAAGCTGGACGCAGCTGCCACCGGAAGGTGCGGGAAGGTGTAGTTGGCCATCTGCAGACGGGCGTCACGCATCGTGAACCAGTCGGTCTGGATGTTCAGCGGCTCTCGGCTTCGGAAGAGCTGGAGGATGGCGTCGAGCGATTCGTTCATGCGCGGACGCTGGGTCATTGGGTCGATGCCAAGCATGTAGGCGTCCGAGGCGAGGATGCCGGGACCCACGCCGAGCATCGCGCGGCCTTCGGTCATGTGATCCAGTTGGAGCATGCGGTCGGCGACCATGAACGGGTGGTGGTAGGGCAACGAGGTGACACCGGTGCCGAGTTTGATGCGCTTCGTGCGCTGGGCTGCGGCGGCGATGAAGATCATCGGATCTGCGATCAGTTCTCGCGCGAAGCTGTGGTGCTCGCCGATCCAGACTTCGTCGTAGCCGAGCTCATCGAGGTGCTCGATCAGCTTGAGGTCACGCTTCAGGGCTAGCGTGGGGTTTTCACCGACGCGGTGGAAAGGGGCCATGAAGATGCCGAACTTCATGCGCTGGACGCGTTCGATCATGGGAATCTCCGGAGGTTGGTAATGGTTCGATACTACGCGTGTTCAGCGGCAGGTGAGAGGCCCGCCGATGCGGTGTAGAATCCCGCTCATCAGCCCTTTGAGGAGACTTTCATGCGATTCCAGGACACGCCCGAACTTGCTGAGTGGCGCAAGCACGTCCGCACCTTCGTCAACCAGAACTGGCAGACCGATGAGGAGGCCGACGAAGAGGGCGGCATCATGGGCCCCGACGACAGCACCGGGCGCGTCTCGAAGTGGCT
This sequence comes from Tepidiformales bacterium, assembly GCA_038323265.1. Taxonomy (GTDB): domain Bacteria; phylum Chloroflexota; class Dehalococcoidia; order Tepidiformales; family Tepidiformaceae; genus PNKC01. The sequence goes on along the minus strand of JBBQGT010000069.1, from coordinate 14,955 downwards.
GGACAAGCTGGCCGAAAACGGCTGGCTGGCGCCGGCGTGGCCGAAGAAGTACGGCGGCGCCGACATGAGCGTGCTCGAACAGTTCGTGCTAAGCAGCGAGTTGCACCAGGTTGGGGCGCCTACCAGCCGCCAGATGCTCAACCTCGTCGGCCCAACAATCATGCTTCACGGCACGGACGACCAGAAAGCGGAGCACCTGCCGCCAATGCTGCGCGGCGAAGTGGCGTGGTGCCAGGGATTCAGCGAACCCGGCTCCGGTTCGGACCTTGCCAGCCTGCAGACCCGAGCAGTGCGCGACGGCGATGACTACGTGGTCAACGGCCAAAAGATCTGGACTAGCGGCGCCCATAAAGCGGACTGGATGTTCATCCTCACGCGCACCGACCCGGATGCACCGAAGCACCGTGGCATCAGCTACTTACTGCTCGATATGAAGGCGCCGGGCGTCTCCGTACGCCCGTTGATCAACATGGCTGACGGGCACGTTTTCAACGAAGTCTTCTTCGAAGACGTGCACGTGCCGGTGCGAAACCGCATCGGCGAAGAGAACCGCGGCTGGTACGTTGGCACCACCACCCTGGACTTCGAACGCAGCAATATCGCGCGGGCGATTGCGGCGCACAAGAACGTCGACCGGCTAGCGAAGTACGTGAAAGCGCGCGCCGCGGCTGGCCAACCGGTGTCAGACGCGCTACGCCTGGAAGTTGCCGAGAGGGCGATTGAGACAGCGGTCTGCGAACTGCTTTCGTTCACGGTGGTTTCCGTGCAGGCCCGAGGCGGCGTCCCGAACATGGAAGCAAGCATGAACAAGATGTACGGCTCGGAGCTTTCGCAGCGGCTGGCGTACACGGAGATGCACCTTACCGGGCTCTCGGGCCAGTTGCGGACGCCTGTGGGGATTGAGCTTGAGAACGGCATTCGCGCGTCCTCGGCGTACATGAATACCGTGCCAGCGACGATTGCCGCGGGCAGTAGCGAAATTCAGCGAAACATCATCGCCACGCGCGGACTCGGCCTGCCGCGAGGCTAAGCTTAGCCGCCGCCGATCGCCGGGATAATTGCCACTTCGGCGCCCGGCGGCACGGGATCATGTAGCGCGAAGGTTTCCATCTCGCCGTTGATGGCGATGGCCAGTTCGGGCCGCACCCGGCCGGCTTCGACGACGCGCGCGTAGAAGCCAGGGCACCGCGCGTCCAGCGCGTGGAGCAGTTGATCCAGCGTGGCACCGGGCACCTCGAGATGCGCCACGCCGCCGCACATGTCGCGAAGCAGGGCCGGGATGACTACGTGGGCCACCGCTAAACCATCAACAGCGCGGCCGGATGCAGCGTACGAGAGAACGGATTGAGCACCAGCCCAAGCTCCTCAAGCGTAACCGCGCCGAGGAGCGCAACATCGCCCGCCTGGCCGAGGACTACTGGCGTGGGCGTTTCACCCAGTTCGGCCAGCCGGATGACGCAGTTCGCGATATCCCGCTCCATCAAGGTGCCATCCGCAAGTCGGAAACGCTGGCGACGCGTCGCGCTAAGGCCGATCTTTCGCCAGACGGCCTCTGGGAGGAGCGTGTACTGAGAACCGCTGTCCACGAGGAAGTCGAGGCCTGCCTCCGCGGAAGGCCCGACTACAGTTCCAGCGATGTACGTGATGCCCATGGAGCTATTTTACCTCCCAACCAGATAGGAAGGGCGTGGGCTAATGCTCGGAAATGTCGCTTAAGCGAGCAGCATTCGCATCGGATGGAGCGTGCGGGTGTAGGGGTTGAGGACGAGTCCGAGAACTTCGAGGGTGACCACGCCAAACAGGGCTTGGTCACTTGGTTCACCAAGGAAGACCGGTGAGTGGCCCCGCCCGTGCTCCGTGATGAATTCACATTCTGATACATCGCGATCGATCGTCGTGCCATCAGCCAGGACCGTCGTGACCGAGCGTGAAGCGACCAGGCCCAGTTCATTCCAGATATCGAAAGGGACGAGCGAATAAGCGGCTCCGCTGTCGACAAGGAATTTCGCAGTTGCTTCGCGGCCTGATTGACCGCGAAGCGTCGCCTGAACGTACGTTGTGCCCATGTTCTCCGCTTTCTCGTCCATCCCTGGGGGGCTACGACAGCCCGTTCAACTCCTCGACCACGCGCCTGGGCGACATGGGCAGGGTGGTGAAGCGGTGCCCCGTTGCATCGGCGATGGCGTTCGCGATGGCCGCCAGCGGGGGCACGATCGGCACCTCGCCCACGCCGCGCACTCCATAGGGGTGGCCGGGGTTCGGCACCTCAACGAGGATGGTGTCGATCATCGGCACATCCAGCGCTGTGGGCATGCGGTAATCCAGGAAGCTGGAGTTCACCATCGTCCCTTCGTCGTTGTAGAAGTACTCCTCGTTCAACGCCCAGCCGATTCCCTGGACCACACCGCCCTGGATCTGGCCCTCGACGTACGCGGGGTGAATGGCTGTACCGACGTCCTGGACGGCCGTATAGCGCAGGATCTCGACCTTACCGGTCTCGGGGTCCACTTCCACATCCACGATGTGGGTGGCGAAGGCTGAGCCTGCGCCACGAGCGACGAGCGAGCCCTTGCCGACGATTGGCCCACCGGTGCGAGGCTGCTGAGCCGCCATTTCCTTAAAAGTCAGCTCCTTGGTCGAATCGACCTTGCAGCGCAGGCCGCCGTCTTCGTAGACCACATCGTCTTCGGAGCAGCTCCAGAGCTTCGCGGCACGGGTGATCATCTGGCGGCGAATATCCATACCGGCTTCGAAAACGGCCATGCCGCTCGCAAAGGTGGTGCGGCTGCCGCCGGTCACGTCGTTATGTCCGATTGAGTCCGTGTCCACGACGGAAGGGCGGATGGACTCGTACTTCACGCCGAGCGTTTCGGCCAGTTGCATCGCGAGCGAGGCGCGAGTGCCGCCGATGTCCGTGCTGCCTTCGATCAGGTTGATCGTGCCGTCCGAGTTGACGGCGGCGACAACGCTGGATTGCATGCCGGCGTTGAACCAGAAGCCGGAGGCCACGCCGCGTCCGCGGTTCGGGCCTTCGATCGGCGACTTGTAGTGAGCGGAGTTGATCGCCGCTTCGGTGGTCTCCACAGCGCCGATGCGCGGGAACGGCACGCCCGTAACCATGCGGGTGCCCGCTTCCGAGGAGTTTGCGCGGCGGAAGGCGAGCGGGTCGATGCCCTGCTTCTTGGCCAATTCGTCGATCATGCTTTCGGAGGCGAAGGCAGCGGCGGGGGCGCCCGGTGCACGGTAAGCGGCGGTCTTCGGCTTATTTACGACCACGTCGTAGGCGTCGATCTGGAAGTTTTCCACGCTGTATGGGGAAAGCATGCACATCGCGCCCGCGCCGACCGAAGAGCCGGGGTATGCGCCCGCTTCGTAGGCAAGGTTGGCCTGGACGGCGGTGATTTTGTCGCCTTTGGCGGCCATTTTGACGCGGATGCTGGTGCCACTGGTAGGCCCGGTGCCTTCGAAGACGTCGGTGCGACTCATAGCAATCTTGACCGGCTTGCCGGACTTCTTGGAGAGAAGTGCAGCAACAGGATCGAGGTAGATGGGCAATTTCCCGCCGAAGCCGCCGCCGATCTCCATCGGGACGACGCGGATGTTCGAAATCGGCTGGCGCAGGACTTCGGCGACGAGCGAGCGGACCGCGAAGGCGCCCTGTGTGCTCGTCCAGATTGTGATCGTACCATCGGCGTTCCAGCTGGAGGTGGAAACCTGCGGCTCGATGTAGCCCTGGTGAACCATCGACGTGTTGAACTCGTGCTCGACGACTACGTCGGCTTCAGCGAATGCGGCTTCGATATCGCCGCCGCTGAACTGTGTGAACTGGGCAATGTTGCTTGGCTTTTCGCTGAGCTTGCCGCCCATCGACTTGGTGTGGCGCTCTTCGTTGAGCAGCGGCGCATCTTCGCGCATGGCGTCGCGCACATCGAGCACCGGCGGGAGCACTTCGTATTCGACTTTGATCAAGGCGAGCGCCTCTTCGGCGACGTGGGCGTTGGCGGCGGCGACGGCAGCGACGGCGTGGCCGCGGTAGAGCGCCTTGGTTGACGCGAGAATGTTGTCGCTCACTTCTTTGACGTTGATGGCGCTCTCGCCAAGCTCTTCCATCTTGTCTTCAGCGGCTGGCAGGTCTTTGGCCGTGAGGACAGCGAGGACGCCGGGATGTGCTTCGGCGGCGCTGGTATCGATCGAGAGAATGCGGGCGTGGGCGTGCGGGCTGCGCAGTACGCGCCCGTAAATCATGCCCGGCAGCCGGATATCGGCGCCGTACTGCGCCTTGCCGGTCACCTTCTCAACGCCATCCGGGCGGATCGGACGGGTACCGATGACTTTGTATTCGATCTTCTCTTCGGTGGTCATATCACTTCACCCCTTGCATCTGCTCTGCGCTCAGGACCGCTTTGACGATCTTATCGTAGCCGGTACACCGGCAGAGGTTGCCCGCAAGCCAGTGGCGGATGCGGTGCTCGTCGGCGTTGGGTTCGCGTTCGAGGAGGGCCTTGGAGGCCATGATGAAGCCCGGCGTACAGATGCCGCACTGTAATGCCGCTTCGTTGAGGAACGCCTGCTGGAGCGGGTGCAGTTGGTCGCCCTGGGCAACGCCCTCGATCGTGGTGACCGTTGCATCCTGCGTTTCGACGGCCAGGACGCAGCAGGAGTTCACGATGCGGCCGTTGAGCATGACGCTACACGCTCCGCAGTTGCCGTTGTTGCAGCCTTCCTTGGTGCCGGTCAGACCGAGTTCATCGCGGAGGACCTCGAGCAGGCTCTGGCGTGGTTCGCAGAGGAAGTCGGTCTCAGTCCCATTCAGATTGGTCGATACATAGGAACGTGCCATAGGGCTAGCGGGCCTCCTGGATGCGGGCAAGGGCGCCGCGAAGGGCGCGGACTGTGAGGACGCGGACGAGCTGTTTGCGCTGGGCAATGCTCCCGCGCATGTCGTTGATTGGGGTGGCGAGGGCGGCGGCCGCGTCTCCGGCGGCGCCGAAAGTTTCTTCAGTCGGCAGCTTGCCGTTCAGGACTTCGGCGGCTGCGGGAACCATCAGGGGCGTGGCCGCGACTGCGCCTATGGCCACGCGGGCGGATTCGATTCGCCCGTCCGCATTGAGGGCGAAGCGCGCGCCGGAACTGGCCACGGCGATATCCATCTCGTTGCGCGGAATGAAGCGCAGGTAGTGGGCGTTGGAGTTCGCCGGTTGAGCGGGGATCTTCACCTGCAGGAGCAACTCACCGGGCTGGAGGGCGTTGCGGCCAGGCCCGAGGAAGAACTCCTCCACCGGGATTTCGCGGGTGGCGCTGGCGGAGCCGATGACGAGGCGGGCGCTGAGGGCCATCAGGGCGGGCGAGGCATCGGCAGCCGGGCTGGCGTTGCAGAGGTTGCCGCCGAGGCTGGCGCGGGACTGCACCTGGATGCCGCCGATCAGTGCCGCAGCGTCGACGAGGCCCGGCAGGCGGCGAGCGACTTCCGGGTCCTCGTAGATTTCGGCGAGGGGCTTGGCTGCGCCGATCTCAAGCGTGCCATCGCCGGCGAAATGGAGCGCGGTCAACTCGGGGATGTGCTTGAGATCGATGAGCTGGTCACAGTGCCGCCGGCCTTCGCGCAGTTGGACGATGACATCGGTGCCGCCAGCGAGCATGAGGCTGCTGCGGCCGTTGGTGAGATGCGCAAACGCGTCCGCAAGGGAACGCGGCGCTACGTAATCGAATGCTTCCATGCACCATCCTTCGGGATTAGCTGAAGTGGGGGTTTGCCATTGCCGGGAGTGTTAGGACGAATCTTAAGTGGCTGCGCGATGGTTGTCGCGAACGTCCACCCGCAGCGGCAAAGACTGGTGGGCACATGGTACGGGTTAGAGCGCGCTTTAACGCAAGCGGGGAAGGTTTCGCGGTTCTAACCACCGGCGCAACTATACTGCGAGCGTGAAGCGACTCCTGGTTCTGGTTGCCTTGTTGGTGGTGCTTGGCGGGTTCGCTGCGCCGAACGCCAGGGCGACCGCGAACTGGCGAATAACCAACTTCAGCGTGGTCTACAACGTCGATGCGCTGGGCACGATCGATGCGACCGAGACGATCAACGTGGATTTCGGATCGCTGCAGAAGCACGGTATCTTCCGCTACCTGGATTTCAAATCTGAGTGCGTGGCACCCCGGCCAGACGCACAGCAGGCGACGTACGACTGCCCGCTGGGCAGCGACCGCAGGTACGACTACCAGATCCTGGACGTAACCGACGCCAGCGGCAAAGGCCTGACGTACGAGGTCTCCGACGAAAACCTGAAGAAGTTCATCAAGATCGGCGATGCAGATACGCTGATCACGGGCCGCCAGGATTACGTCATCACCTACCGGCTGAAGAACGCGCTAGACCCGTACGCCGACCACGATGAGCTCTACTGGAATGCCTCGGGAGACGGCTGGTCCGAACCGACGATCGACCGCTTCAGCCTGACGCTGAACCTTCCGCCCGGCGCGAACATCACTACGACTTGCTTCCAGGGCCGCTTCGGTTCGACGGACAAGTGCGAATCTTCCGCGAATGGCTCGACCGCAACCTTCGAATCGACTCGCGCATTGAACCCAAACGAGCAGGTGACGATCGTGGCCGGCTGGCAGAAGGGGATTGTGGCGAACCCTGTGCCAGTGGTGGTGGATCGGGTGAGCATCGACGACTTCTTCGAACTGGACGTGCTGGAGTTTGGTGGGATGGCTGGCGTCGCGCTGCTCAGCATCCTGGCGCTGATCGCTCTCTGGTGGAGCCATGGGCGAGACCGCGCCTACCGCAGCATGTACTACCTCACGAACGACCCATCGGAGGGGACGCGGGGGCTGTTCGCCCGGGACAACATCGTGGTCGAATACACGCCGCCCGACGACCTGCGGCCGGCGGAGATGGGACTGATCCTCGATGAACGGGCGGACACCAAGGACGTGACGGCGACGATCATCGACCTCGCCGTTCGCGGCTACCTGAAAATCAAGGAGATCCCCAAAGAGGGGCTGTTTGGCGGCACCGATTGGGAGCTGACGAAGGTTGAGCGGCAAGACAACCTGAACGACTACGAACGCAGCCTGTACGACGGGCTGTTTAAGAGCGGCTCGCCCGTTGAAATGTCGGACCTGAAAAACACCTTCGCAGAGCGGCTACAGAAGGTGAAGGAGGCGCTGTACAGCGACGGCATGAAGCGCAAGTGGTTCAGCCAGAAGCCGGAGACTTCGCGATCGGCGTGGGCACTGATCGGCGTTGGCGTGGTCATTCTGGGAGTTGCGTTGACGTTTCCTTCGGGCTACTTCCTCGGGCGGGCGTTAATTGGGACACCGGTTATCCTCGCAGGGTTAGTGCTCGTGTTTCTTTCGCGGGCGATGGCCCGGCGGACGGCAACCGGGAGCGAGGCGCTGCGTCGGGTGCTAGGCTTCCGGCTCTACATCAGCACCGCCGAAACGCGCCGCCAGGAGTTCAACGAGCAGGAGAACATCTTCGCTACGTACCTGCCGTTCGCCATCGTCTTTGGCTGCGTGGAGAAGTGGGCGAAAGCGTTTGAGGGGCTTGAGAACCAGGCGGCCCAATCCACGAGCAGTTGGTACAGCGGCACGCGGCCGTTCCAGGTGGCGGCCTTTGCGAGCGGATTACAGCACTTCTCGTCTTCGGTGGGCAGCACGATCGCCAGTTCCCCGAGTTCATCCGGGGGCGGTTCGGGCTTCAGCGGGGGTTCGAGCGGCGGCGGCGGCGGCGGGGGCGGCGGCGGGAGTTGGTAGGCAGCCAAGCCCTTCCCTAGCGCGATTTCAGCCACGCCCGCAGTTTGTGCGGGAAGTTGCTGATGATGCCATCCACCCCCGCCTCCGTGACGCGCGCCCAGTCTGCCTCGGTGTCCGGTGTCCACGTCCAAATGGTCACCTGGCGGCGCTTTGCCGCCATCACCAGGGTCCTGTCGATACAGTTGTGCTGCACTGAAACGGCCTGACCGTTGCGTTTCAGCAGCGCCCCGAGCAGCCGCTCGACCTGCTCGCCGGCGACGTTCGGACTGATAATCGCGGCGGAGACGCGCGGCTGGGTAGTGCGGGCCCGCTCGACCATCTCGGGATTGAACGAGTGGATGGCCGCCCAGGTGCAGGCTGAGGCGCGTTCGATCGAGTCCAAGACGGCGTCGACGCACCGTTGATCATGCGCGGGATCGCCTGGGGTAGCCTTCAGCTCGCACATCACGGTCAGACGCCCTGCAACCAGGGCAAGGATCTGGTCGAGCGTGGGGACGGGCTCGCCACCTCCGGCGTCAGCTGCCTGCAGCGCAGCGAGCGTGAGTTCGCGCACCGGACCCTGAAGGTTCGTCGTGCGGTCGACAGTTTCGTCGTGCATCAGGATTGGGACGCCGTCAGCGGAGAGTTGGACGTCGATCTCCATCGCGTCAGCACCGGCGTCGAGGCAGGCGCGGCCGCCGGCGAGGGTGTTGGCGGGCGCTTCGCCGGCGGCACAGGCATGACCAATGACCAATGGGTTCGGCATGCGCCGTAGCTTAGCGGCCGCGTGTGAACGAGGACACTTGGGGCGAAAACGAAAGGGCCCTCCAGGTGGAGGGCCTCTTCGAAAATTCGCGGGGAGGGGGACGCTACGCCTTTTTGGCTGCGTAGTGCTGATCACGGGTTTCGCGGAAGGTCCACGGGGCGACAGCACCCTCAAGGTCCGTAATCTTCGACCACTGGCCTTCGAACCAGTCAGCATCCTTGTGCTCATGCGGGTCGTAGTTCACGCCCCCGTTGCGCACGATGGCGATGCGGCCATAGTGTCCGCCAGCGGCGTCGATGCAGATGCCGCTTTCCTGGCACTGGGGCGAACAAAGATACGTCACCGCTGGGGCAACGTGCTCCGGACCCATCACAACCTGGCGCTCTTCCGCATCCTGACCCTGCGCGCCCATGAGGTTGTTGGTCATGCGCGTGGCCGCTCCGGGCGAAATGAGGTTGACCATGATGTTGTACTTTTCGCCTTCGATCTTGGCGACGTTCATCAGGCCGTACATGCCCGCTTTCGCCGCGCCATAGTTCGCCTGACCAAAGTTGCCAACGAGGCCCGAAGTGGAAGTCGCCATCACAACGCGACCGTAGGCCTGCTGACGGAAGACGGGCCACGCATGATGGATGAGGTTGTAGCACTGCTTGAGATGGGTGCGAATGACCAGGTCCCAGTCATTTTCGGCCATGTTGTGGAGAGCGAGGTCACGGAGGATGCCGGCGTTGGCGACGACCGCGTCGAGCCGGCCCCAGGTGTCCATTGCGAGCTTCACCATGTTGAAACAGTCTTCGTAGTTGCCGACGTCGCCTGGGTTGGCGACGGCTTCGCCGCCGGCCGCCTTGATCTCGTTGACCACCTGCTGAGCGGGCGAGTCATCGGCGCCTTCGCCCGAGACGCTGCCGCCGAAGTCGTTGACGATTACTTTCGCGCCATGCTTGGCGAGATCCAGCGCATACGCGCGGCCAAGGCCGCGTCCGGCGCCGGTTACCAGGGCCACCTGGCCATCAAGTCGAACTGCCATGAAACAAGTTCCTCCAAGAACAAGATTGCTCCGGCATGGTAGATGATCGCGGGCGATCGAGCCTCTCGTCCGGTCAGGCGCCGATTGGCAGGGGCCGGACCACCCAATCGGGCGGCAGTTGCAGCTGCGAACCGTCGCCGGGACAGAGGCGTTCCCAACGTTCACCGTTGAACGGCAACTCCGGCGTGTACGGCGTCCTGGGCGCTTCGCGAAAGGCTCGCCACTTCGCTCGGACACGGTAGCCACGGGCAGAGTGGCCGGCGCAGCCCTTCAAATTGCCATGAATCCATGCCCAGGCGGCGTAGCGCTCGGGTCCGATTGCGGCCTCGTGGTCCCAAAACTCGGGTGGGTGGGCGTAGTAGGCTCCGTGGATCAAACGGGGCGGGCGCACGAGGTGGGTCAGTTCGTGCTTGCAGATGAACCGCAGCACCTCAACTGGCGTCTGCGGGTGGTTGAGCACTGGATGAAAGACCACGAGGTGCCTGCGTTGCCCCATAAACCCGGTGGCCACATATGCGAGGGGTTGCTCTGCGGCGAAGCGGACTTCGACGCTCTCGCCTTCGAGTTCCGGGAAGTGCACGGAACGGACTTCTTCGATCATTTCAGTGAGCGAAAAACCGACGAGCGAAGGCACGGGTTGAAAGAGGAGAGGCTGGTAGCGGTACATGCACGCCTATCTTGAAGGTGGCTGGCGTCTCCGGGTGTCGCGGTCCGACAACAAAAGTTGGGCCCCTGGTGGCGCCGGGGCCAACTCTACGCCTGAAATTCGGGCCCGGGATCGAGGCTCGCGAGCAGCGCTAGACGCCCGCGCCAACGATCGCGCGCTCTGGTAGGCTCCGCGAACTTAGACCAGTTGGCGGGCGGACGCGGACACTGAAGGAGGCTTTGTTTGGACGAATTTGGGGGACGAGTCGCAGTGATAACGGGGGCCGCCAGCGGCATCGGCTTTGCGCTGGCGGAACGCGCCGCAAGCGAAGGGATGACCGTCGTGCTCTGCGACATCGAGGAGGCTGCGTTGGGCGCTGCTACGGCCACGCTCGCGGAACGCGGCTTCACGGTGAGCTCGCGCCGTCTGGACGTTTCGAACGAAGCCGAGGTGGAAGCGGCAGCGGCGGCGACATTCGCGGAGTTCGGGGCCGTGCACCTGCTCTGCAACAACGCGGGCGTGCTCAACCGCGAGCGCCCGACCTGGGAACACACATCGACGGACTGGAATTGGGTGTTTTCGGTCAACGTGATGGGCGTGGTGCACGGGATTCGGGCGTTTGTCCCAAGCATGCTGGCGGGGGGACAGGAAGGCCACATCGTAAACACCGCGTCGATGGCCGGGCTGGTGACCGGCGGTTCGGGCAGCGCCGTGTACGACGCCTCCAAGCATGCGTGCCTTTCACTAAGCGAGAGCCTCTACCGCGACCTTGTGGTGCGGCAGTCGAAAGTAAGCGCCTCGGTTCTCTGCCCGGGCGCGGTGACCACACAGATCTTCGCCGCCGAACGGAACCGGCCGGAAGGCAGCGAGAGCGGTGAGAAGCACGCCCTTGCGGAGCGGGGATCGACGGCCTTTCCGGCGGATTCGTTCCCACCTGCGGAGATGGCCGAGCAGGTGTTTAGGGCGGTGCGGGAACAACGCTTCTACGTGCTGGCCGCCCAAACGGTTATGTATGAATGGACAAAGATGGGCCACGATCGCATGTGGGAAGGGCGCAACCCGGCCGTGCCACACAGGCTTCTGGCAGAGCGGGACGCGCGCGAAGCTCGCTAGCGCAGCACCCACTCGCTGGAGTGCAGCGCTCGGCCGCCGCCGCTGAACTTCGCGACATCGGCAGCGATGGCGCGCCGGCCCTCGTCCGAATCGTAGAAGCGCTCGCGCAGGTCGTACGCCGAGCGAAAATGGAGGATGGCCATGCCATCCCAGTCCGGGGCGTCAGGCGTGAGCGCCTTCGTGACGACGTTGCGGGTGTAGCGCCACATGCCGATGTGGATTTTAAGAGCCAGGGGCGCGTGCTGCTCACCCCAGTAGCGCGCGAACTCCTCGTGCGTCATGGCGGGGTTGCGTAGGGCGAGGAAGAACGACTTGACGCCGGGCGAACGCTCGCCAATCGGCCACGTCCTTTCGAATTCGCGCTCAACCTTTTCTTCGACCAGATAGGCGTGGCTTTGGCTGACGAGTTCCGCCTGCTGACTTAGCAGCGAGACGGCGTGGTCCGCGGTGTCCGTCCAGAGTTCGACTACGGCATCAAATGCCGGTTCGCCTCCGGGGCGCAATCCGGCGTCCTCGGCTGACACATCGACAGGATTAATGATGAGGTGCTGCACTCCCGGCGCCGCCTTCATGGTGGCGGCGGCAGCCATGTAGGCCGGCCCAAACGCGGAGCGTTCGACATCCAGCCCTCTACGCACGAGGGCGAGCACCTTAGTCATCACGATACCTCCACCGGGCAGCGTCCCGGCTCCGAGCAGTGTGCCTTAGTCGCGCGACCAAGTCAGCAATGACTGCTAATGCCGGTCGTCCGGTAGACTCGGGCCATGACCACGCCACTCGCCGGTGTCCGCATCCTCGATTTCACTCGCTACCAGCAGGGGCCGTTCGCTACCGTCATGCTCGCCGATATGGGCGCCGAGGTTCTGAAGATCGAGGAGCCGGGCGGCGGCGATTTCGGGCGGCGCATGTGGCGCGAGCCGGACGGGTTCTCGGCTTTCTTCGAAGCGCTGGACCGCGGGAAGAAGTCGATCTGCATTGACCTTCGGACGAAGGAGGGCCAGCAGTTGGCGCTTCGGCTGGGGGCCACCTGCGACGTGGTGGTTCAGAACTTCCGCCCTGGAACGATGGAGGGCTGGGGACTTGGGTACGAGGAGTTTCGAGCGCGCAACCCGAAGGTCATCTACGCCGAAGCCAGCGGCTGGGGGACAAAGGGCCCGCTTGCGAAGTACCCGTCGTTCGACCAGATTTCACAGGCCTACAGCGGCTTTGCGCAACATTCTGGCGGCGGACCGGGCTTCCGGCCCGAAGTGCCGTACCCCGGTGTTGCAGATCAAACCGGTGGAATGAATCTCGCGTTCGGCATTATGACGGCGTTGTTCGCACGCGAACGCACGGGCGAGGGCCAAAAGATCGAAGTCTCTCTGCTGGGCACGCAGATCGCTCTCCAAGCCCCGGAGTTGCTCCACTACCTGCACTTCGGCGAAGAGCACGCGCGTGACTTTCGCGCCTCACCGACCGTCGGGCATTTCCAGTGCGCCGATCAGCGGTGGGTGATGATCGTCGGCATCGACCAGAAATTCTGGCCGCGCATCGCCAAAGCGCTGGGCCTCGATGACTTGATCGACGATCCGCGCTTCGCCCGCGGTTACCCACGATGGCAAAACCGGGCGGACCTGGAGCGAATGATGGAAGACGCCTTTTTGCAGTATTCGGCGGACGAAGCGCTCGAGCGCCTCCGCCTCGCGGACGTGCCGGCGTCGGTTGTGCACGACTACGCAGCTCTAGCGCTCCAAGCGCAGCCCGTGGCGAACGGCTACATCGTTGAAATTGATCACCCGCGGTTCGGCAAACAGCGGGTCATCGGGCTTCACGTCCAGTTGAACGGGACGCCTGGCGAAGTCAGTTCCCCCGCGCCGGAGCTTGGCGCAGACACGTTAGAGGTCCTTCGGTCTGTGGGGGTAAGTGACGACGAACTCACATCTCTTGAAGCGTCTGGCGTGATCTCCTCCGCAGACTAGGGCTTGAAATCACCGTTTGCTGGGCCGCGGGCGCCGGCGAAGGCGAATCCAAGAACCGCAAGCGCCGTGCGCAGCTCGTCACGTTCCGCGTCGTCCGTGGGGTTCACGATCTGCCTGTCGGCAGCGTCCTTTAGCACTCGCAACGCGGCCGGCGTATCGAAGTCAGCGTCCAGGGCGGCGATGAACGGACTGAGCACCGGCCCGTCGCCAGGCGGAAGCAGTGAAGCGCCCAGTGGGGCGCCGACCGCCGCTTTTAGGCGCCCGTACGGCTCGAGCAATGCTTCCATGTCGCCATCGTGGTAGTTGGCGTCCTGGCGGTACTGTTGCGAAAGCAGGTAAAGCCGCAGATGGTCAGGCTCGAAGCGCTCCATGAGGTTGCGCGCCAGCACCAGGTTGCCCAGCGACTTGCTCATTTTCACGCCGTCCAGTTGGAGCATGCCGTTGTGCATCCACCATCCGCAGAATGGGCCTTTGCCGCTAGCGCATTCGGCCTGGGCAATTTCGTTTTCGTGGTGCGGGAAAACCAGGTCGTGCCCGCCGCCGTGGATATCTATCTGCTCACCGAGATGGGCCTGCGACATGGCCGTACATTCGATGCTCCAGCCCGGGCGGCCAGGCCCCCACGGGCTTTCCCAACTCGGATCACCGGGGTCAACCTGCTGCCACAGCAGGAAGTCCAGGGGGCCACGCTTTTTCCATTCGCGCTTCGATTCCGGGTTTTCGCGCTTCGCTAACTCGGCAACGGTCACCCCGTTGAGCTGGCCGTAGCGCTCGAATTTCTCCGCTTCAAAAAACACATCGCCGTCCACCACGTAGGCGCAGCCGGCATCGATGATCCGCTGCGTGGTCTCGATGATCTGCGGGATGTGATCGGTTGCGCGAGGGTATTCGGTCGGTCGCAGGACGTTCAGCATATCGAGGTCATTGCGGAAGATCGCGTCGTTTTCATCGCGTATCTCACCGATCGGCCGCCCGCCCTGGCGCTTCGAAACCATGATCATGTCGTCGTCGATGTCCGTAATGTTCTGCACGTAGCGGACATCGTTGCCGAGCCAGGTGAGGTAGCGCCGAAGAGTATCAAACTGGACGTAAGAGAAGGCGTGGCCGAGGTGAGTGACGTCGTACGGGGTCACTCCGCAGACGTACATTTTGACGGTTCCTGGAACCAGCGGGACGAACTCGCGTTCCGCCTTGCCGAGGGAAGAATAGAGGCGCAATGCCACGGGCAACTCCGGAAAGGGCTGCCGAGTAGCGTAGCAGAATGCAACCGATGGAAGACGAACGACGGGCGGGCTTTAGCTCAGGGCGCCGTCCGCCAACAATGCAGCGACGTCGGAGTCTGCAAGCCCGATCAAGCTTGTGGCGACTTCGAACGTATCGGCGCCCGGAAGGCGGACACCTTCGTTCGCCGACGGCCGCACACCATTGAAGAGCGCCGGGAACTTGTCGAACCCATATTGGCCGCGGCCGTCTGTGTGTAGCGTGCCAAAGAATTCGCGGGAGGCGAGTTGCGGGTCCCGCTCGAACAGGTCGCGTGCGTTCTGCACCGCTCCCGCCGCGATGCCGGCCGCCTGGAACATCTCCGCGACCTCGAAGCGATCGCGACTCGAAGTCCAGTTGGAGATCAGAGCGTCGAGCGCGTCTTGATTTGTGATCCGGGCGGCGTGCGTGGCGAAACGCACGTCGTCCAGCGTGGCGTATTCTTCGAACG
>JBBQGT010000068.1:0-17578 GCA_038323265.1 Tepidiformales bacterium | reverse complement strand
GACGCGACGATAACGCATGGTTCTATTACGATGACTGTTCTACGTTGCCAGCGGGATGGACCCGGCGGCCACGTTCGCCCCGCCGCCAAACCGGCCGGGCTATCCCCGAACCAGTTGAGGACACCATGAAAGTCGTCTTTTTCGAAGACGTTGAAGGCACTGCGCAGATCGGCGAAGTGAAAGACGTGAAGAACGGCTTCGCTCGCAACTTCTTGCTCCCGCGGGGCGCTGCCGGACCCGTCAACAAGGACAACGTGATGCGCGCCAACTCGCTCGCGCAAAAAGAGACTCGCCGCCAGGAAAAGCTGGACGGCGAGGCCCGCAAGATCACGGACAAGATCACGAACTACACTGTCACCATCGAAGCCCGTGTCGGTGAGACTGGCCGTCTCTTCGGCTCCGTCACGAACCGCGACATCGCGGACAAGCTGAACGCCTCCACGAACCTTTCGATAGACGCCCACACGATCCTCCTGGCTGAGCCGATCCGCGAGATCGGCGCCCGCCAGGTGACGATTAAGTTCACGCGCAACATCTCGATCGAAGTGACCGTGGACGTCGTGCCGGACGAGGCATCGAAGCCGATCGTCGAAAAGCTGATGGCCGAACGCGCCGCCGAGGCCGAGTTGGCCGCCAAGCGCAAGGCTGAAGCCGAATACGCAGCCAAGAACGCCGCCGCGTCTGACGAAGACGAGGATGACGCCGACGAGTCCGAAGAAGAAGACGCGGAATAACCGGGGAAGGAGGGGAACGGGGTCCGGCTGTCGCAAGCCGTACGCAGCGATAACCAGAAACGGCCCACCGGCCCCCTCCTTCACCGATGACCCTTTCACCGTTCGAACGGCTACCCCCGCATGACATTGAGGCTGAAGAAGCAGTCGTAGCGGCGCTCATGGTCGATTCCCAGGCCATGATCAGCGTGCACGGCATCCTCAAACCCCACGATTTCTTCCGCGAGAAGAATGGCTGGGTCTTCGAAGCCTGCACCGACCTCTGGCAGCGCGACGAAGCAGTCAACCAGATCACCGTCGCCCATGAACTGGCCACCCGCGACCGCCTGGAAGACGTGGGCGGCCAGGCGTTCCTCGCAGACACCATCCGCCGCCTTCCGACGAGTCTTGGCGTCGAGTTCTACGCCCGCATCGTCAAGCGCGATGCCACCTACCGCGGACTGATCCACGCCGCCACCGGCATCATGCAGATGGCCTACGAGGCGCCGGCCGAAGTCGAAAACGTGTTCTCTCGCGCCGAGGACCTGCTCCAGCGGCTGCGCGGCGGCGAAAACTTCCGCGAGTTCGTCCACATTCGTCAGCTTCTGGACGCCTACCTGGACCAGGACCCGGACGAGGTGGAGCGCAAGGAACTCTCCGCCATCCGTACCGGCTACAACGACCTCGATACGCTGCTCACTGGCCTCAAGCGCTCCGATCTCGTCATCGTCGGCGCCCGGCCGAGCGTTGGTAAGTCCAGCTTCGCGCTCGGTATCGCGCGCAACGCGGCGGTCATGCAGCGAGCGAACGTCGGCTTCTACTCGCTCGAAATGTCCAGCGAGCAGCTGGCGATCAGACTGCTTTCCGCCGAATCGGGGGTGGATTCGAACCGCCTCCGCCTCGGCCAGAACACCGAACTGGAGGAACGGCGCATTATCGCCGCAGCCGGACGGCTTTCCGAAGCGAATATCTGGTTCGATGATTCGCCGGTGCTCACCGCTGCCGAACTGCGCGCCAAGAGCCGTCGCCTGGCGACCGAAGCAAAGGGCCTCGACCTGATCGTCATCGACTACCTGCAGCTAATGCAAGGCGAAGGAACGCCCGGACGCGAAAACCGCGTGCAGGAAATCAGCTACATCTCGCGAACCCTGAAGAACCTGGCGCGCGAACTAGACGTGCCGATCATCGCTCTCGCCCAGCTCTCCCGCGCAATCGAGAACCGCCACCCGCGCACGCCTATGCTCTCCGACCTGCGAGACTCGGGCTCGATCGAGCAGGACGCCGATATTGTCATCTTCCTCAGCCGCGAAGAGCTTTACGTCACCCCCGAACAGTGGGCCGAGCAACACCCGGACCTCCCGGAGAGCGCCTACCCGAGGGGCGTCGCCCAGGTGAGCGTGGCGAAGCATCGCAACGGCCCCACTGGCACGGTTGAACTGCGCTTTCGTGATCGCCTAGCGAAGTTTGAAGACTGGGTCCTGCGTACGGACGGTGATGCGTGACCGACCAGCCCTTCGGCGGCTTCCCGGGAATCAGCAAAGCGACCGCCATCCCCAACCTCTTCTTCGCCACTATTTTGCCGGAGCTCGAATCGGCCGACGCGCTGCTCGCCTTTCTATGGGTGTCCCTGGTAACCCAGGATCAGAAAGCCGAGGCGCGCTTTGCCACGGCCGACCAGGTGTGGGCCCAGCCGGGCGCGAAGAAGGCCTTCGCTCGCATCGGCGGCGGCCGTGATGGGCTGGACCGCGGACTCGAAGAATGCCGCGAAGCAAACGCCCTGCTCGGCGCGCGCCTGAACGGCGCGGGCGGCACTGAATGGCTCTACTTCATCAACAACCCGTCCTCCCGCAAAGCAATCGCACGGGCGCGGGCGGGCGAGCTCAAGCTCCGTCCCGAAAGCGTCTTGGCGCCGATTGAGCAGGAGGCCCGCCCGGGCATCTTCCGCATGTACGAAGAGCAGATCGGCACGATCACGCCGCTCGTCGGCGACCGCCTGATCGAGGCTGAAGAAGCCTACCCGCTCGATTGGATTGAGCAGGCGTTTCGGGAAGCAGCCGAAATGAACATACGCAACTGGCGCTACATTGAGCGCATCTTGAAACGATGGGCCGAGGAGGGCCGCGCGAATGAAACGGCTGGACGAGATACTCGCGAAGAGCCTCAGCTCCGCTTCTTTGGAGAGAGTTCCGGGCCAATCGCCCGCTACCGCTGAGGAGCCGGTCTGCCCACTCTGCGGCGGCGCGGGGTTCGTGCGCCGCGAGCGGCCCGTGGACCATCCGCGCTTCGGTCGCGCGGAGCCTTGCGCCTGCGTCCTCAGCGAAGAAACAGACGTCCGGCGCGCCCGCCTGGAGCGCATCAGCAACCTCGGTTCGCTCACACGCTTCGGCTTCACCAGCCTCGTCCCAGCGGGGCGCGGTGGTTCGAACGACTATTTCCTCAACGCCTACAACGCTGCCAAAGCGTTCGCCGATGAACCCGCCGGCTGGCTGGTCTTCAGCGGCGGCAGTGGTACTGGCAAGACGCACCTCGCGGCGGCCATCGCCAACGAACGTATCGCTCGCGGACAGGCAGCGCTCTTCATGGTTGTGCCAGACCTCCTGGACCACCTGCGAGCGAGCTACGACGCGACCGTCGACGAACTCGGTTACGAGCAGATCTTCGACCAGGTGCGGAATGCGCCGCTCCTTATCCTCGATGACATCGACGCCTCCTCCGGTACGCCGTGGGCACGAGAAAAACTCTTCCAGATCGTCAATCACCGCTACAACGCCGAACTGCCGACCGTCTACACCACCTCCCAGCGGCCCGCCCAGCTTGATGATCGCCTCTCCACGCGCCTGACCGACCCGGCGCTTTCACACGTGCTGGTCCTTGAAGGAGCGTTGAAAGGCGGCTATCGGCAGGTGGGCGGCATGTCCCGCGATCGGCTCGAAGAGATGCAGTTCCGCGACTTCATCGATCCACCGAAGGCCACGCCCGAGGAACTCGCTTCGCTGCGCGGCGCGCTCCACGCCGCCAAAGATTTCGCCGACGGCCCCGGCGGTTGGCTCGTCATCCTCGGTGCGAACGGCTGCGGCAAGACGCACCTCGCTGCGGCAATCGCCAACAAAGTCCTGGCCAGCGGCGGCAAGGTCTTCTTCGCCGTCGTTCCAGACCTCCTCGATCATCTCCGCACTTCCTTCGCCCCCGGCAACGAATCGACCTACGACGAAACGTTCGATGAGGTGCGAAGCGCCGACTTGCTCATCCTCGATGACCTCGGCGCCCAGAAGTCCTCGCCCTGGGCCGAAGAAAAGCTCTACCAGATCGTCAACTATCGCACGCTTATGCAACTGCCCACCGTGGTCACCACCGACGTGACACCCGAGGGCATGCGCAGCGCCTATCCGCGCATCGCGGCGCGCGTGCTCGACCCTCTCTCCGGCAACAAGGTGGAGATCCTTGCACCGCACTACACCCTCGGCCGTGCCTCGGGACCGTTGGGCGGTGGACGTTCGCGCAAAGCAAGCGGAAACCGCTAGCCCATGACAATGCGGCGAGCAGCGGCGATCTTCTGGGCGTGCATTCTCTTCTCGGTCGGCACCGGTGTGTTCGCTTTCCTGGCGGTCGACTGGTCGTCAGCATTTCGCCTCAGCGACGGCATCACGAGCACTAGCATTTCGTTGTCGGACCCCAAAACGAGCGATGTCCTCGCAACGGTCACCGCGTTGTCTCGCACCGCTGTCGCGCCGAAGCAAACGGCAACGCCCACCGTCGTTCCACCGCTGGCCGCCGGCGGCATCACCCTTGATGGAGTCCAGTATCGCGTCAACGCTGTCGCAGACCCGGAACCCCCCGGCTTCTTTAAGCCTGCGGCAGGCAAACGCACCATTGGCCTGAACGTCACGGTAACGGCCGGCGACAAGCCGCTGCCCTACGGCTTCACGCAGTTCCGCCTGATTGACGAAGACGCGAAGGAGTACACCTGGGCGCTCGGTAACAACGAACCCAAGTTCGAACAGGGCACGCTCCAACCCGGCGAGTCGAAGACTGGCTGGATGACGTTTTCCGTCCCGGTCGATGTGAAGGTTGTGGCCGTCCTCGTGCAACCGGCGCCCGTTGGCCCGAAAATCGCGGTTTCAGCGCTGCCGTAAGCCCGCCTCAGCGGAACGCGGGGTTCCGGCGATACTCAGCAAGCGACATCCCTTTTTGGTCGCGCGTCGAGAGGATCGGGTCCGCGAACGGCCATGCGATCCCAATCTCGGGGTCATTCCACGCCACAGTTCCTTCGGATTCAGGGGTGTAAAGGCCGGTGCACTTGTACTGCACCTCGGCGAAATCGGAGAGCGTAACAAACCCGTGCCCGAACCCATCTGGCACCATGATCTGCCGCATATTCTCGGCGCTTAGCTCGGCGCTCACCCACTGCCCGTAGGTGGGCGACGATATTCGCAGGTCGACCGCCACATCAAGGATCGACCCCGCGGTACAACGCACGAGTTTGCCCATGGGTGCTGTGGCGTCCTGGTAGTGGAGCCCGCGAAGTACCTTTTGGGCCGAACGCGAATGGTTGTCCTGCACGAATTCGTAGCCAAGATCGGATTCGGCGTAGCGCTGCTTGTGCCAGACCTCGATGAAGAATCCGCGTTCGTCACGAAAGAAGTCGGTATCGATCAGCACGACGCCGTCTAACTTCGTTGGCCTGAGATGAATGGCCACCAGGAGCTCCTTCGCCGCTTCACGCCAAGTCTAGCGTTCATCGATCGGTTCGAAGATGTTCGGCATGGCCTGATACGCCGGCCGCGCGTTTTCCAACAGTTCCATCCATGCGATGTTGTAAAACTTGGGATGGCCCAACGATTCGATCGGCGCCTTGCCGTACTTTTCCACCAGTTCCGCCACGGCGATCGCGGGCGTGGTCGGGAAGCTCACGCCCAGCCGCTCCCGCAGTTTTGCTCCAGTGCATTTGTAGTTGCGCACGATCTTCGGCAGCGGACCGTCTTCGAGAGCGACCGGCTTGCCCAGTTTTACAAGCGCCGCCGCCACGATCTCTGCCAGTTCACGCACCTGGTGGTTTTCACCCACCACGTTGAAGGTCTCGCCGGCGACAGCCTCGCCTGGCGCTTCGAGGCAGGCCACATGTGCTTCGGCGAGGTCGTTGACGTTCACGAGGGGGCGCCACATACGCCCACCGCCGTGCAGCACCAACCGCTGCCTCACAAGCGCATCCTTCACAAAGGCGTTCACCACCAGGTCGAAGCGCATGCGTTCGCTCGCCCGGCTCGAAATTGCCGCCTGCGTGGCCCAGCAGCGCCTCCTCTGAATAGCGTTTGGAAGTGGCATACGCGCCGCGCGGGGCGAGCGTAGCCGCTTCATCGAGCAGCTCATCGCCGCGGTCGGAACCGTCGTAGAGGGAGCAGGAGCTGCCGAAGACGAACCGCCTTACGCCCGAAATGCGGCAGAGTGTGGCGATCGTCTCCGTCGCCACGGCGTTCATCTGCCAGTTCGCATCCGGGCTATATTCGCTCGTTGGATCGTTGGAAAAGCCTGCAAGGTGGTCAACCGCGTCAATGCCAACCAGCACGCCCTCGGGCATCCGTCGCACATCGGCGTTCACCAATTCGACGCCGTCGCGCTCGGCGTAATGCGGCAGGCCCCAGAACATGCGGTCCAGCACCCGCACCTGGTGCCCGCGGTCAAGCAATTTCGGGACCAGCACGCTCCCGATATAGCCCGCGCCCCCGGTCACGAGAATCCGCATCCGGGCCCTCCGCCCACAATCGGGCACCCGAATCCTACTCAAGCGAACTGCTAGCTGCCATCGATCCAGGTACTCCGGCGAGTACGGAGTGCGCAGCTACCCATTGGCGTGCGTCGAGATGCCTTCCGGGTGCTTTTCGCGCATGTAGCGTTCGAGGCCGGCACGCCAATCAGCCAGGGCCGGGACGCGCGTCGAGCCCAGGACGCTGTACATCGGCCGCTGAAGAGGCGCGCCGAACTCCGCGGTCGTTACCGCCCTCAGATCCGGATTGAGCCCTGCGATTTCGAATATCGCGGCGGCGAACTCGTGCCAGCTACAACTCCCCGAGGCTGCGAGGTGAATCGTGCCGCGCAGGCCATCTCGGACTGCGGGCAGAAGGGCCTCTGCGATTTCGGCGGTGTTGGTGGGTGCCGTCACCTGGTCGGAAACGACGCGAATCGGGTTTCCTTCGCGAGCCAGGCGCAGCATCGTTTCGACGAAGTTCCCCCCCTTGCCAGCTGAACCAACCAGTCCATACAGGCCGGAGAGGCGCACGATCAACGCACTTGGATTCGCCTGGCAGGCGATGTCCTCGGTGGCGATTTTCGCGCTGCCGTAAACATTCACTGCCCGCCTGGCATCATCCTCCACATACGGTGTGCGCTTGGAGCCATCGAACACGTAATCGGTGCTGATCTGCACAACCGAGGCGGAGACATCGCGCGCCGCTCGGGCAACGTTCCACCCTCCCAAGACGTTCACACGGAAACATGTTTCCGGGTCGGCTTCGGCTTGGGGCAAGTTGTGAAACGCGGTCGTATTGATCACGGCATCCGCTTCCGAAGAGGCGATCAGTTTCGTTATCGCTTCGCCGTCCGTTACATCCGCATCGGCCCGCGTGACCGCGATCAACGTGACCGCGGGATCTCGCCAAAGCCGCACAATATCCGACCCAAGCTGTCCGTTGGCGCCTAGGAGTAGTACGCGCATTCGACGATTCTAGCGACCCTCGCCGCTTCGAGCGGGGCTAAAAAATGTTCGGACTCGTGCTCGCTGCAGTCAGCGGCTCCGATGGCGTTTGTACTTGAGGCGTCACGAGCGCCGGGGTGGCAGTGGTCGCGGCAACGAACTGCTGGACGTTCGCAGTTGCTTCGGCCGCACCCTCGTCGTCCACCATCGCGCGCCGGAACTCCTTCACGCTGGTGCCAAGCTCTTTGCCCAGTTTGCCTACCTTGCCCACGCCGAAGAGCAAGACCACCACGGCGAGCACGATGAGAAGTTCCAATGGTCCAACATCACCGATCATGTCCTGCCCTGCCTTCTCTAATGCAAAAATGCAAATGCTCAGGCGATCGTACTCGGGCCACCGATGGCGACAAGGTACGGCGAACGTCACCCTTTGAGAGAACCTTTTCGAACCGACGAGTTGGCCTTTAGAGCCCGTCGTGTGTGACGCGGTCCGAGACCAGCTTCTCGATCGCCTCGCCGTCGAAGCCGAGATCAGCTAGCAGTTGCCGAGATTCGGACCCGAAAGCGGCCGTTGCGCCGCCCGGTCGAAACCCCTCGCCATCCAGGTGCAAGGGCGGAGTGAGGACACGCACGTTGCCAAGCGCCGGGTGTGGCATGTCGTACACCATGCCGTTCGCCACCACCTGGGGGTCGTCCAGCAACTCCTGCTGAAACTTGACGCTCGAGGCCGGGATCCCGTGCGCGTCGAAGATCGGCTTCCACGCGGCAGTCGTTTGACCGGCGAGGAGCGCTTCCGCGTGGCGCTGCAGGGCCGCGTAATGCCGCGCCAGATCCTCGCGCGGGATCGAACCGCCGTGCGCGCCGTCCTCAAACCCAACTGCCTTCGCGAACGCCCGTTGGAGCGCCGGGCTGGAGCAGGCGACCGCCACGAATGAGTCCTTCGTGGCGTACGTGCGGTAGTAGATTCCAGACATGTAGTTGGCACGGGCAGCGGGCATCACCGAGGCCTGCTCGGCAAACGTTGAGCCATCCGCGCGCGCCTCTGCGAGCTGCCGCAACGCGTCTTCGTGGACCGGGCCGTCCACATCGTCCACACGGAGCATGAAATTCGTTTGGAGCGCGAGGGCGGCCATTAAGAGGCTCACGTCCACCTCGCCGCCAACCCCCGTCTGCGTCCGCCGAAAGAGCGCCGACGAGACCCCGAATGCCAACGTCATGGCGCACATGTAGTCGATGATCGGCGGGTCACCAGCCATTGGCAGTCCGTCGCGCACTCGGCCGTTTGCGGCCATCAGGCCGGACCGCGCCTGCACCACCAGATCCATGCCGGCGAGCTTTGCATCCGGCCCCTCATGCCCAAAGGCTGTGACGTTGCCAACCACAAGCTGGGGGAAGCGCTTCGAAAGTGAGGCGTAGTCCAGCCCAAGATCCTTCGCGAGTCCTGGCCGCAGGTTCGTCAGGGCCACATCGGCGCGTTCGAGCAATGCTGTGATTACCGCCCCAGCGTCCGGGTGATTGAGGTTCAGCGGGAGCGAGTGTTTACCACGGTTGCGGGAGATGAAATGGCGCGTCTCGCCCGGCGCCAGCGGCGAAAGGTGACGCACCGGGTCGCCTTCCAGCGCCTCGATCTTGATCACATGCGCGCCGCCATCGGCTAGCAACTGGGCGCAATACGGCACGGCGATGAACTGTCCGAATTCGACCACTTCGATGCCGGCGAACGGTTGCGGCGAAGGCATGCGCGAATCCTACGGGCTAAAGGCAGCCCACGCATGAACTCAGCGGACCTGCACTACTTCGGATCGCGCCACATCAGCCAGAGTTTCGGTCCGCCGTTCGGCAGCGTGACCTCTTCCGTCACCTTGAAGCCGTTCCGTTCGTAAAGCGGAAGATTCTACTCTTTCGAACTCTCCAGGTAACCGGGCATGCGCTCCTGGTCGCACTTCGCCAGCACCGGCGCCATCAACTGGCTACCGATCCCGCGCCCCTGCAGTTCAGGTTCTGTGCCCAGTACCATCAGGTAGTAGTGCGGTTCCTCCGGGTGCTTCTTTTCGATCGCCGAAACGCCGGCCATCACTTTCGGGATGCGCTTCCAGCCGGTGGACTTCGCCATCGAGGGTACGAGCATGAGTTGCTGCAGCATGCCGAGCTTCCACTTTCCGGGTGGCGTCCAGAGCGCTGCGCCTTGCAGATCTGGCGTGGTGTAGCACTCGCCATACGGCAGGGTTAGCTTCTTCAGTCCCACAGTCATGAAATCGTATATACGGCGTGCGCGGCGCTTGTCCTGCGCTACAAACCAGTTGGCAAACGGGTCGTCATCGAAGGCACGTGCGAGGACGGCCGTGAGACGCGGCGCGTCTTCGCCGGTTACCTTGCGCACCTCGACCTCGAGGCGCTCGCGACTGCCGGTGGATTGTTCCGTCTGAGTCATTGGGGGCCCCCGGTATACGGCAAGTTGGCCGTTGTGCGGGGATTCTACGCCAGCAGCGCAAGCCCCCGGCGGCGAGACGACTGAGCGCCCTTCAGCGACTACGATACGGGCATGACTGCCTCTCCCACGTTCAATCCGCCGACTCGCGTGCTCATGGGCCCTGGCCCCAGCGGTGCCCATCCTCGTGTGCTGCGCGCGATGACCGCGCCGATCCTCGGCCACCTTGATCCCGAGTTCCTTAAGATCATGGACAACTGCAACGACATGCTGCGCAAGGTGATGAAGACCGAGAACCGCATAACCATCGCCACCCCCGGCACCGGTACCAGCGGCATGGAAGCGGCCGTGATGAACCTCGTGGAGCCTGGTGACAAGGTCGTCGTCGGCATCTGCGGCTACTTCGGCGAACGCATCGCCCAGATGGCCGAGCGCTCTGGTGGTCAGGTCACTCGTGTCCAGGCCCCCTGGGGCTCGCCCACTGATTTCGCTGCCGTCGAAGCAGCGGTGAAGGCTGCTGGTAACGTGAAACTCGTCGGCATCGTCCATGCCGAAACCTCCACCGGCGTGCAGACTCCTATCGAGCCGTTCGCCAAGCTCGCCCACGATTCCGGCGCGTTGCTCCTCGTGGACTGCGTGACGTCCCTCGGCGGCGTGCCAGTGACAGTGGATGCCTGGGGCGCGGATGCGGTCTACTCTGGTACTCAGAAGTGTCTCTCCGCGCCTCCCGGGATGGCGCCGCTGACCCTTTCTCCCCGTGCCTGGGACGCGGTCAAGGCGCGCGAAGTCCCTTGCAACACCTGGTACTTGGACCTCAGCCTACTTGAGGCCTACTGGGACGAACGCCGCGCCTACCATCACACCGCCCCGATCTCCATGGTCTACGCCCTGCACGAAGCGCTCGCGCTGGTGCTCGATGAAGGCCTCGAGAATCGCTGGGCGCGCCACGAACAGAACGGACGGGCCTTGCAACTCGGGTTCGAAGCGATGGGCCTCGCCCTCCACGCCGACGAGGGCTACCGCCTGCCCGTGCTCACCACCGTGCGCATTCCCGAAGGCGTGAACGACCTCGAGGTGCGCGGGGCGCTGCTCAAGCGCCACTCGATTGAGATCGGCGGCGGACTTGGCGATCTGCGGGCAAAGGTCTGGCGCATCGGCTTGATGGGCGAGTCCTCGACTCCCGGCAACGTCCTGCTGGCGCTCTCGTCGATCGGCAAGATCTTGCGCGAACAGGGTTTCAAGGCAGACATCCGCGCTGGACTCAGTGCCGCCGCGGCCCGCCTCGAACAGGCCTAAGTGGCTTGGTCCGGCGAGACAGGCCGCCCAATGCCGAGGTAGCGCACGCCCTGCGCTTCGATGCCGGTGCGGTCGAACGCGTTTCGCGCATCCACCAGCAGTGGCGCGATCTCCCGCCAGTTAAGCGTGTTGTACGCCCGGTGCCGGGCGTGTACGACAGCCACGTCGTAGCCCGCAAGTTCCGAAGCCGGTTCGAACCCTAGTTCGCGCACCCCTGCATCGCTCAGCAGCGCATCGTGGCCACGCACGATCGCCCCTCGCGCCGCGAACTCGCGCAGGAGGTCGACAGCGTTGGTGTGGGGCGTGACGGCCACATCCGGCCGGAACGTGAGGCCGAGAATGAGCACGCGCTTGCCCGTCAAGTCGCCCAGCAATTGTTCCACGCGCTGGACGGCGTAGGCGGGCATTGCATCGTTCACTTCACGGCCACGGGCAGAAAGCGAACTGGGGCCTTCGCCCTGCATCAGGAATCGCGGGTAGACTGGGATGCAGTGCCCGCCAACGCCCGTGCCTGGCGTGTGCAAGTGGCAGTATGGCTGGCTGTTCGCCGCCGCGATAACTTCGTTGATGTCCACCCCGTGGATGTCGGCCACCTGCGCCAACTCGTTCGCGAGGGCGATGTTCAGGTCGCGGTAGGCGCCTTCCGAAAGCTTTGAGAGCTCGGCAGCCTCGGAGCTCGCCAGTTCTAGCACCTCGCCGCCGAAAACCTCGCGGTAGAACGCGGCGGCGCGTGCGCCACCCCGCGGGTCAACGCCGCCGACGACCTTGGGGTACTTGGTCAGGTCTTCAATCACGCGACCCATCAGCAGCCGCTCGGGGCTGAACGCCACCGAAAAATCCTCGCCCAGCTTCAATCCGCTCGCCTCAAGCCGCGGCGCCAGGTCGCGGCGTGTGGTGCCCACCGGCAGCGTCGTATCGAAGATGCAAAGCGTACCCGGCCGGAGCCCCTGCGCTACCGTGGCGCAGGCTTTGTAGAGGCTGCCCAGTTCCGCGCGCCCGGATTCGTCCACGTCCACCGCTACCGCGAAGAGGACTGCGTCAGACTTCGCCACGGCCGCGGCGGTATCCGTGGTCGCCGAAAAGTGGCCTGACTTCACCACCTCACCGATGAGCTGGCCGAGCCCGGCCTCATCAGGTATGGGGTTCTGGCCGCGGTTCACCATCTCCACCCGGTTGGCATTGATGTCGCATCCGAAAACGGTGTGCCCGCGTGAAGCGATCGTCGCCGCCACCGGCAGGCCGATGCGCCCGATGCCAATGACCGAAACGTTCACGAGGCGACGGAGACCTCTTCGACGGTCACCGGGTCCCCGCTCTCGGACGATCGAACGAGCGCTTCGACGACGGCCAGCGCAACCATGCCGTCGTGCGCGCTAACCGGCGCCGGCAGATGGTCGCGGACGGCATCGCGAAAGTGCTCAAGTTCAACGCGCAAAGGCTCGCGGTTGGCCACCGGGTAACGCGTCATCGGACCCTCAGTGACGCTTGCGATGGCGCCCTCGCGCGCTGCGGCGGCGAAGTTCTCATAGAAAGCAAGCGTCTGCGCGGCGTAGTCGACGACGAACATCCCCTTCTCGCAGAGCACGCTCAACGTTCGCTCTTTCGTCGGCGTCAGCCAATTGATCTCCAGCAGCCCAAGGGCGCCGCCGCGGAAGCGCAGCATCCCGGCAAAGAGGTCCTCGTTAGCCGTGTTGATGTGCCGTCTGGCCTCGGCGTAAACCCGCTCGATTTCGTCGCCCAGGAGGTAGCGCATGATGTCGATATCGTGCGGCCCCAGGTCATGAATCACACCCACGTCGCGGATGCGGTGCGGGAAAGGCCCAACGCGCCGCGCGCGGATCTGAATCACGCGCCCGCCCTGGCCGTCGCTCAGCCGCTGCTTCAACTCTTGGACGGCCGGGTTGAAACGCTCGATGTGCCCGATCGTCAGCAGCACGCCTTTCGCCTCCGCCGCGCGCGCTATGCGCTGAGCGGCTTCGAGGGTCGCCGCGATCGGCTTTTCGAGCAGCAAGTTCGCCCCCGCGGCAATCACCTGCAGCGCAATGTCTTCGTGCAGCTGCGTCGGCACAACCACCGAGACGAGGTCGGGCTTCGTTTCGCGGAGCAGTGTTGGCGTATCCGGGAAGCCGGGGAGAGCCCGCCCAGCGAGAGCCTTGGTGATCCGCTCGCCGTCCGGGTCCGCGATTCCCACGAGCTCCACGCCATCAAGGTCGCCAAGGACGCGCGCGTGGTTCGCGCCCATGGACCCGAGGCCAATCACGGCGGCGCGCAGTGGTGCACTCATCAAATTCGAGGTTAGCTGCAATCCGCCAAACGCGGAAGGAACGCTAGACTAGATTCCATACGCGCCCAACGTAGCGCGTCGGAGGGTGCATTTGACCGTCGCGATGGGACTCGCGGAACTGGCCAGCCGGGTGGTCGAACTGGCGCGCGCCGCAGGCGCCGAACAGTGTGACGTGTTCGCCGTCTCCGCCGAAGAATCGACTGTGAGCGTCCGGCTCGGCGAAGTCGAGAAGCTGATCGAAGCAGGCTCGCACTCCCTCGGCCTGCGCGTCATCGATGGTGGCCGGACGGCCGTCTGCTCGACCTCCGACCTCGCAGAACAGACGCTTGCGAAGTTCGCCCGTGAGACCGTGGAACTCGCTCGTATCTCCGAGCCGGACGCCGATGCCGGGCTCCCCGACCCCGCGCTCCTCGCCCGTGCATCAGTGGATTCGCTCCAGATCTTTGACGAACGCCTCGAATCCTTGACCACCGACGAAAAGGTGCGCATGGCCCTGGATTGCGAGGACGCAGCGCGCAGCTTCGACCCGCGAATCACGAATTCCGACGGCGCGAGTATGAGTACCAGAATTGGGCTCGTAGCGTTGGCCAACTCTCTAGGGTTCTGCGCCAGCTATCCATCCACGAGCGTTTCCCTGGCCGTCGAAGTGATGGCCGATGACGCGGATGGCAAGAAGCGCAACGCATCGTGGTTCAGCGCCGAACGCAGCCTCCACCGCCTGATGGACGCCCGTGAGATCGGCCGCATCGCCGGCCGCCGGGCCGTTGACCAGATCGGCGCGCGCAAAGTTGGTACGAAGCGGGTTCCCGTCGTCTTCGAACCGATGATGGCCGCAGCCCTGCTCGGTGACCTCTCGTCCGCGGTCACCGGCGGCGCGCTCTACCGGCGCGCCACGTTCCTGGCGGACCAGATCGGTGCAAGTGTTGGTTCAGAATTCGTGACCATCACCGACGACGCGACAGAGCCAGGCCGGCGCGGTGCAAGGCCGTTTGATGGCGAAGGCGTCGCCTGCCGTTGCAACCCCCTCTTCGAAAGGGGGGTGTTTCGCCAGTTCCTGTTCGATGCCTACACGGGCCGAAAGACCGGGAATCGCTCGACCGGCAGCGCCCAACGTGGCGTGGAGTCCCTCCCGTTCCCCGGCGCGGCCAACCTTATGATGGCCGCCGGCGTGACCTCGCCCGCCGACATGATCGCCGATGTGAAGGAAGGCCTCTACGTCGCTTCGCTCATCGGCCACGGCTTCAACACAGCGACCGGCGATTTCTCGCGCGGGGCGGGCGGATTCTGGATCGAAAATGGTCGCCTGGCCTTCCCGGTGACCGAGATCAACATCTCGGGCCGGATGGCCGAGATGCTCGCGGGCGTCGATGCCGTGGGCGATGACCTCACCTGGTTCGGCTCGGTCGCCGCCCCGACCGTCCGCATCCGCCAGATGATGGTCTCCGGCCTCTAACTACTGCCCGACGGTGACCGAGCCCGTGGCCTTGGCGATGATCCAATAGGCGTCGCCTTTGTGGAGCATAGTCAGGTTGTTGAGGAACGCTGGTAGTCCAGGTCCGTAGCGTCGCCAGGTGCTTGTCGCCGGGTCCCAGGCATATACGATCGCAATCGTGTTCCCGGCCCCGCCGAAGGCCTGCGCCGGCGCGCGGTCGGTCGAAGCCCAGGCGATGAGATTGGCGCCGCTTGCCAGCGATACCACGGCAGCCGCTTCTGGGCCGGGCGTCGGCGTTTTCGTCGCGCTGCCCGATTCTGGCACGCTGGTCGGTGTACGAGTTGGCGTTGCAGTCCCGCCGCTTGGTGGAGTGCCTGTGGGCGTCGAAGTCGCAGCCGAAGGTGTTGGCGTCGAAGTTGATGCGCCGGAACCCGTCGTGGGCGTGGGAGTGCTCGTTTGTGGCGCGCCCGTGGCTGTGGCCGTTGGCGGCGCCGAAGTGGGGGTGCTCGTCGCCGGGGTAGTGGCTACGGGTGTTGCAGTCGTCGTTGGCGTGTTCGCCGGCGTGTTGGTCGGCGGCGGCGCACCGCTGTCATTGACGCTGCCGAAGTCCGTCGTCCAGTACCAGCCGTAAGGGGAGCCGGGAACGTTGACGCGCCCGATGCCGATTACGACGTAGTAGCTCGTAAGCATGTTGGCGTTGTGGCCTGGAGAGGCCTTCCAGCCATCGAAAACGGCCTGCGCTGTGCTCCAGGCCGTGCCACCGGCGATATTTTCGCCGGCCCCAGTGGGGTATCCGCAATCCTGCACCCGGCTATATGGGGTACGGCCCAGCGAATCGGTGTGTGCAAAGTAGGCGTTCACACCTAGGTCATTGCTCATCCAGGCCGAGGCGCGGCTCAGGCTTGATGAAAGAGCCAGGCTGCCGAGGCCGTTGCTCGCGCGGTACTGATTGATCAGCCCGAGGAACGCCTGCTCTTCGCCATCGATCGATGCGGTTCCTGTGTCGCAGTTGGTCAACGCGTGCGCCGAGCTTCCCTGCTGTGCCAGCGCGCCAAGGGCCAGCATCATCGATCCGAATACCGCCATCGCTAACGCGAGCGGTCCACCTCGCCGTGTTTTTCCCATCCCAAGCTATCCGCGGCCGCAAGTGTCGTGACGGGGCCTGTGTTGGTGATCGGCACTTATCGCGGTACAGGCGGTGAATGGGCGGTGGACGACAGGAGTCGATGCACCAATCGGTAGGCGACAGGTTCAGGCATTGCGCGAGCGGTAGTCGCGGATCGCGCCGCGCAGCGCGTCCGCCGCCAGCACGCTGCAATGCACCTTGTCTTTCGGCAGCCCGCCGATGCCCTCCGCGATCGTATCGCGCGAAAGTGCTTCCACCTGTTCGAGGGTCCAGCCAGCTACCAGCTCGCTGGCGAACGAGCTCGTTGCGATCGCCGGCGGGCAACCTCGCGTCAGCCACCGGACATCGGCCACGCGGCCATCGACCACACGAATCATCACTCGCATTCGGTCCCCGCAGACGGGGTTCGCAACGGTTGCCTCACCATCCGGCGAAGCCATTTCGCCGGAATTGCGGGGGTGCTCGAAGTGTTCAATAACGAGGGGTGCGTAGGCTGCCACATTCCATTCTGTGCAGGGCCGGTGACCGCTCGTCAATGGACCGCTGGCGGCTATACGAGCAGCACCGCGCCTCGTATTGTTCGCTCACTCGACACGAAGAGGCTTCCGGCATGACTCAAGAGACGTTGGTTCCAGAGAGGTTTGGACCGCTGCAGGGCGTGCGCGTGCTGTCCACCGGGTCGGTCATCGCTCAACCGTTCGCGGCGGTACTCGCTGCCCAGATGGGCGCCGAGGTCATCCAGGTCGAAAACCCCAAAGTCGAGGACACCTGGCGCGGCGTGGGACTGAAGCTGGCGACGAACAACGCGACGAAAGAAGTGAGCACTAGCTTCCTCGCCGAACGGCGCAACGAGTTCAACGTCACGCTCGATATGAGCCAGCCAGGGGGCAAGGAGATATTCCTCTCGCTCGCCGCCCGCGCCGATATTTGGATGGAGAGTTCGAAACCGGGCGCCTACGACCGCTGGGGCTTGGACGACGCGACCGTCCTGCGCGCCAACCCGAAGCTCGTCATCTGCCACGTCTCCGGCTACGGACAAAGTGGCGATCCTTCGTACCTTGGCCGGGCCAGCTACGACATGATCGGCCAGGCCTTCGGCGGCTCGATGTACCAGACCGGCTTCCCGGACCCCGACCCGCCAGTCCGCGCAGCCCCCTGGATTGGTGACTACATAACGGCACTCTTCTGCCTCTCTTCTTCCCTGGCGGCTTTCATCCACGCCAAGGAGACCGGCGAAGGTCAATCGATCGACCTCGCGCAGTTTGAAGCGGTCCACGCTCTCCTTGCCGGCACGATGGTCGAATACTTTCAGCTCGGCATCGTGCGTGAACGCAGCGGTAACAAGTCGCCCGCTTTCCAGCCCTACGACGTCTACCGGGCGAAGGATGGTTCCGTAGTGATCGCTGCACCAGCCGCGTCGATCTTCGCCAAGATGTGCGGGATCCTCGGGCTCGACCCACTGAGCGAACGATGGATCACCGCACGCACCGAAATCAACGAAATCCAGGGCATCGAATTCGACGCGATCCTCCGCGGCTGGGCCGAAGAAAGGACGATGGGCGAGATGATCGAGAAGCTCAACTCGATCGGCGTGCCCTGCTGCCCAATCCTCAG
>JBBQGT010000067.1:0-17908 GCA_038323265.1 Tepidiformales bacterium | reverse complement strand
GTAGTCCGCATGCCCCGGGCAGTCGACGTGGGCGTAGTGCCGCTTGTCGGTCTCGTACTCCACATGGGCGATGGCGATCGTAATGCCGCGGGCGCGCTCTTCCGGGGCGTTGTCGATCGAATCGAACGCCCGGAACTGCGACCCACCCTTGAGCGCCAGGACTTTCGTGATCGCCGCCGTCAGCGTCGTTTTGCCGTGGTCCACGTGGCCAATCGTGCCAACATTTACGTGCGGCTTGGTCCGTTCAAATTTCGCCTTCGCCATGGATGCTGCCCTCCGGGCTGGTGTGGCCGGGGCGTCCGAATCGACGTACCCCGTTGTGGGTTCCTGGAGCCCTCATCCAGATTTGAACTGGAGACCTCGTTCTTACCAAGAACGCGCTCTACCAACTGAGCTATGAGGGCGAACCGGCCGTTAGCTTTTGGCCATCGGCAGTTGGCTCACCGGTGGCCCGCCTACACGGGTTGCTGGGTGATTGGCCGCGGGCGAATCCCGCGGCCGGGTTCTGAATTGTGGGCCAGGGGCCAAAGGCCAGTGGCTGAGGATGGTGGAGAGAGCAGGATTCGAACCTGCGAAGCGCGTAGCGCGGCAGATTTACAGTCTGCTGCCATTAACCACTCGGCCATCTCTCCACGGGCCTTGGACGCCTCTGCGCTGGAGCCCGAGAGGGGATTCGAACCCCTAACCTACTGTTTACAAAACAGTTGCGCTGCCATTGCGCCACCCGGGCCAGGTTCTCATCCCAAGGAATCCAACACAAAAACGATCCGCCAAAGCGGATCACTTAAAAGTATTGTACACCCCCGAGACACAGGCAAGGCGGGTTACGGGTGAAGCGGTGAAAGGCGGAGCCTGGCACGGGACCAGGCGAGCGGCGTCGCGTCCACCATCGGTTCGGATCTTACACTCGCCGGTCACCGAATCGAGCAAGCTTTCACTGTTGGCGCTGTCGGCTTGTCCGTTTGTTGAGACACGACTATGAATCACTTGCGGGCAGTGCCAAACGATTCTGAACGAGAACAGATGTCGCGACCGATCGCAGTGATGCCAATTGGCGGCTCGGTCGTCGTCTATGTGGATGACGATGCCTCGACAGCCACAATTACGGCGGCGCTGCAGGCGTGGGGCCTGCGCGTACGCGAAGAACGCGAAAACGGTCACGGTCAAGCGGGTACCCAAGGACTCTCAACGGACGAAGCGTGGTCCACCACGCGGCCTCCGCAGCCGCCGACGAGCCGGTTGCATAACCGGCGTTCGCCAGTCTGGCTGCCAACGATCGCGGAGGAGTCGACGACAGCGCCGCTGGCCGATTCGGACGAGATCTCCTCATGGTTCTCAAGCGCCGCGTAATTCCGGCCTTCCGAACTGGGAGAGCCGAAGGGCCACTCGCGCGAGTGGCCCTTCGGGCGTTAGTCGCGTTTCGGCTACTATTAGATGTTGGCGGTGCTGGCGCCTCGACGGAACGAAGTACCGGTAGCGGGCGCGGAGCCCGACCCGGTGGCTGACTTAATCCCGGAGTGGGCGCCGCCGGCGCCCATGTTCGGGCAATTCGGGTCGGTGCCTATCGGTGCCGGGCGTCTCGCCGGTTGAGGGCGTAGTGCTCCACCAACCTGCGCGCCGAACGTGAGAGCCACATTGGACCGGGCTTAGAAAGTCACGCATTTTACCTGTGAGCGTTAAGCGAACGTGAAGCGGTCACGGGACTTCAGTTGGTTTAGATTTCGTCATCCGACGGCGGCTCCCTTCGCCCACGTGGCGCGCCAGTGGCGGCGCCCTTAGATTTGGCCTGTGCAGCCCGAAGCGCCAGCTCCGTATACCTCAAGCCTGCGTTCGCTGACCGCCTCGGTGTACGTGCCGACGTTTCTTTTTGCCGTCGGCCAAGGGGCGGTCATCCCGATCGTTGCCTTGCAGGCGAAGGATCTCGGCGCTTCGCTGGCGATGGCCGGCTTCATCGTTGCGCTGCGGGGCATCGGCGTACTGGTGTTCGACGTGCCCGCCGGCTGGCTCGTTGCGAAGTTCGGCGAACGGCGAGCGATGACTGCGGGCACGTTGATGGTCATCGTCTCGCTGGCCGGGTCGGCCTGGAGCCCAAACGCGATCGTGTTCGGGCTTTTCACCTTCCTTATGGGCTGCGGGTGGTCGGTATGGCTGCTGGCGCGGCTGACCTTCGTGACCGAAACGGTGCCTATCCAGCTGCGCGGCCGAGCGCTGTCCACACTGGGCGGCATGAACCGCGCCGGCAACTTCGTGGGGCCATTTGCTGGCGTGGTTATAGCAACTGTTGCGGGCCTCGATGGTGCCTACTACGTACACGTTGCGACGGCGCTGCTCGCCACCGCCTGCCTGATCGCCTTTGTCCGGGACGCCGAAGGCGCGCCTGCCGAGCACGGCCGCACCAACCTCCCGGCGATTGTGCGGGACAACGCGAAGGTGTTCATGACGGCGGGCGTGGGCGTGACGTCCATCCAGGCCCTGCGGGCGACGCGCCAGAGCGTATTGCCGCTGTGGGCCGCACACGTCGGGTTGGACGCGGCGGCGGTGAGCCTGATTTTCGGGATTTCGATGGCGATGGAGATGGTGCTGTTTTACCCAGCGGGGAGCGCCATGGACCGCTGGGGACGGAAGTCGGTGGCGATCCCCTGCCTGGCGATCATGTCGCTGGGCATGGCCTTACTTCCGCTGACGCACGAGTTCTGGTCGATTGCAGTTGTCGGTTTGATCATCGGGTTCGGGAACGGGCTGGGCAGCGGCATCGTCATGACCCTGGGCGCGGACTTCTCGCCAGCTGCGGGCCGCGCTCAATTCCTTGGCGCCTGGCGGTTGTTCGGGGACATCGGAACGGCCGGAGGTCCGTTGATGGTGGCGGGCCTGACGGCGGCGATTACGCTTGGCGGCGCGTCCATCGCCATGGGCGGCGTGGGCGCAGTTGGCGCGGCACTGATCTTCTTTCGCATGCCCGAACCGCTGCATCGCAGGCGCACACCCGAGCCGGTGTCGCTGCCCTGATTCGGTAGACCCGGCGCAGGACGCAGAAACAGGGCCGGTTTCCCGGCCCTGTTCCTCAGTGTTCCCTGCTCACAGCGCGGTGCGAGAAGCTGGTTTAGAGACGCTCGATGATGGTGCTGATGCCCATGCCAGCGCCGATGCACTGGGTGGCGAGGCCGTAGCGGCCGCCGCTGTTGCGCAGTTCGTGGGCCACCGTGAGGACCAGCCGGGCGCCGGTGGAGCCGAGCGGGTGGCCAATCGCAATGGAACCGCCGTTGACGTTCACGCGGTCCATCGGGATGCCGAGTTCGCGGCAGGACGGGATGACCTGGGCAGCGAACGCTTCGTTAAACTCGACGCGGTCGATCTGGTCAGCGGTGATGCCGGCCTTGCGCAGCGCCTTGCGGGTTGAAGGGATAGGGCCGAGGCCCATGACCTGGGGCTTCACGCCGGAGATGCCGAACCCGACGATGCGGGCGAGCGGCTCGAGGCCGAGCTGGAGCGCCATCTTTTCGTTCATGATGATGGCGGCGGAGATGCCGTCATTGGTAGGGCAGCTGTTGCCGGCCGTGATGCGAATTTCTTCGCCCGTTGGGCTGACAACGCCCTTGATGCCCGGCAGCTGGCCAAGCGTTTCCATGTTCGTGCCGGGGCGAATGCACTCGTCGCGGTCGAACATGATCATCTTGCCGCGTTCGCCCTCAACCCAGTTGCCGTTTTCATCGAAGACGGGCTCTTCAACTTCAAGCGGGATGACTTCGTGCTTGTAGAAGCCCTTCTCGTAGGCGGCGACGGCCTTCTTGTGGCTATCGGTGGCGAATTGGTCCATCTCTTCGCGGGTGAGGCCGTAGACTTCGGCCGCGTTCTGGGCAGTCTGAGTCATGGAGAGGACGGGCGAGTAATCGAGAATTTCATCCTGGAACGGCACGCCGAAGTCTTCGAAGTGGTTTGCGGCCATATTGCGCTGCACGTCGTTCTGCTTCAGGCGGTTCTGGTTGAATTCGGTGATGCGGGTGGTCTCGCCGCGGGCGCCGCCGCCAAGTGCGCGGCCCATACGCTCGATGCCCATGGCAACGCCGCAATCGGTGGCGCCAACCATGATCGACTGCGCGATGCGGTGCAGCGTCTCCATCGAGGAGCCGCACTGGCGGTTGCAATCGTAGGCGGAGATTTCGGCCGGCAGGCCAGCGAGGCGCGCGACGACGTCGGCGCCGTAGCCACCGAGCTCGGGTGCGTGGCCGACGTTGCCAAGACCGATGTCTTCGATCATCTCGGGGCGGACCTTCGGGTTGCGCTCGAGGAGTGCGCGAAGGACCTGGGCGCCCGCTTCATCCAGGCGGGTTGCGACGAGCTTGCCACGGCCGCCGCGGCCGTAGGCGGAGCGTGCTCCATCGACGATGACGGCGTTTTGCAATTCCAAAGTGTTTTTCCTTCTGACGAGCGGTTATTACGCCCGCGTTTCGTGATGAGCGCATGATATGGGATTCAGCGAGGAATGCGAATCTCTTTGGGAAAACGCTCTTCGGGCTGGGAGATTTCTACCACAGAGTCACAGCCGCGTTGGGCGGGCGCCTGGTTGACGAAGGCGATTCCCATCAACGAACGGGGCTGATAGGATGGCGGTTCTGCCACGGGGTGTAGCTCAGCCTGGTAGAGCGCTACGTTCGGGACGTAGAGGCCACAGGTTCGAATCCTGTCACCCCGACCAGCTTCCTCATATACGTCCACGCTCCTCGTTCATTCGGCGATTGCGAAGTGCTGGGTCACGCCGTGTTCGCTCGTCTCTTCGATGAATTGGCCGCCACTCACTTCGGCGATGATGCGTCGCCAGAAGGCTTGCGCAGGCGTGTTTTGCTTAACCTGGGACACCTTCCATTCGCCGGGGAAGCGCGCGAAGACCGTCCGCGCGGCCTGAGAACCGACACCCGTTCGGCGGTATCGCCGCATGACGAAGAACTCTGCCATGATCCACGGCCCGTCCGATTTTCGACGGACGAGCGCGAAGCCGGCGAGCTTGCCGTCAGCTCGAAGCAGAAACGGCTCGCGCGTCTCGCGCTCGTCCAACGCCCAGTAGTGGTCCAAATAGGTATTCGCGAATTCGCCGTGCTCATCAATCTCGATCGAAAGAAACTCGGTGAAATCGTAGAGGTAGAGTTGCATCAGCCGGCGGATGACTGATTTGGCGTCGATTGTTGCCGGTTCGACCATCACGTTCATCGGATGAGGATACCTCACGAGGGTTCGCCGCCAGACGAGTCCAGGGCGGTTCAACGGCGAAGTCCGGAGCGTTTCGCTTGGCGCGATGGTGCATGTGCCGGACCGGGGCTCGCTTACTCGGCGGAGCGGAATCGCGTGGTTTGGCCTTAGACGGCGCGCCCGCGGAGCTTGTCTTTGTCGCCGGGTTTGGCGATGAGGAGATCGAGGAATGGCTGCCAGTAGCGGCTGAGCAGCCACTGTCCGGCGACAGCGCCAGCGACGGCCGTAATCACGATCACCCAGTCGCCGGTTTTCACCTCGGTGAAGTCGAAGAAGCTTCTAAGCGCCGGGGTGTAGACGGTGAGGAGGAAGCCCGCGACAAGGAGCGCGCCGAGCATCGTGGATAGCACGGGCCGCGTGAGGCTGCGCCAGGAAGCACCTTCGAAGCCGAGCACCTCAACCATGAAGACGAGCCCGGTGATGCCAAGAGTAAGCGAGACGAGGGTGCGCGCCTCCTCAATGTTGCGACCCAGGAGACCCTCGGTGAGCAGGTGGACGGCGATGGCCGCGACCGCCAGGGCCAACGATGCGGGCAGAGCCCAGCGGAGGACGTTGCGGGTGAAATCCCGGCCGGCGTCTGGCGGAGGAATGCTAATGGAAATGAAGACAGCCGGGATGCCGAGCGTTAGCAGCGCTGTGAGCGAGCCCTGGCGAGGCAGGAAGGGAAAGTCCAGCCGCAACATGTTGGTGGCGACGATGAGCAGGTAGGCGTAGAGGCTCTTGGCGATGAACAGCTTGCTCAGACGGGCCGCATTGCCGAGTACGGCGGTGGCTTCCTTTGCGCCGCGAATGAGCGCTTCGAACGAGTCGTTGAGGAGGACGATTCCGGCCACGCCTCGGGCGGTGGCGGTGCCCGAGGCCATAGCGACCGCGACATCGGCGGCGCGAAGGGCCTGCACGTCGTTGGCGCCATCACCGACCATCGCAACGAAGTGGCCCTGCTCGCGGAGGGTGGTGACGATGCGCGCCTTCAGGGCCGGCGTGATGCGGCCAAAGACGCTGTTCTCGGCCACGGCATCGGAGAAAGCACCGCCGTGCAGGTCTTCGATTTCGTTGCCGGCAACGGCACCGCCTTTGAGCGAGATGCCGAGTTGGGCGATGAGTGCCGCGACGGTTGCGGGGTTGTCGCCGCTGATGAGCTTTGGTTCGATGCCGATCTGCTCCATCATCGCGAAGGCAGTGCGCACCTCTGGGCGAAGGACGTCCTCAAGAGTGACGAGCGCCAGGGGGCGGAGGCCCGTCATCTCCACCCCGAAATCCGGCAGGCCGGGGGCTTCCGCGAAGAGCACGCCGCGCAGACCAGTGGCCGCGGCCGTTTCGTAGACGGCACGCAGGCCCGCGTCAGAATCGGCGAGCGGAAGAACGGTCTCGGGTGCGCCGAGCACGAAAACGCGTGATTCGCCATGCACTTCCAGCTTGAGTGCGCTCCAGCGGCGTTCGGAGTTGAACGGCACCTTGCCCTTCGCTGCCGCACCGTTTGATTCGTGGGCGAGCGCTTCAGCCAACGCGCCGGAGGTCTTGCTTTCGCCTGCACTATTAGCGACGAAGGCGGCCAGCCAGGGCCGATAGCCTTCCATGCCTTCGGCCCATTCGATGCCCTGAAGGGTCAGCGTATTGGCGGTGATGGTGCCGGTCTTGTCCAGACAGATAACGTCGGTGTAGTTGAGCGCCTCGACGGCATTGATGTCCTGCACGATCGCGCCGGAGCGCGAGACGCGCACGGCGCCGACGGCGAAGGCCACGGTCATTCCCAGCAGAAGGCCGGTGGGCACAACGGTGGTGACGGTGGCGGTCGTCGCTTTGATCGCCTCGGCGATGCCCTTCTCGTCCACCAGGTAGGAGACCATGAGGAGGGCGGCCAGCACGGCGGTCGCGCTGAGCATGATGCGGAGGATGCGCTTGAAGCGGATCTGGAGAGGCGTCTCACGGCGCACAAGTTGGCGAGCGCTGGCAGCGAGCCGGAGGGCGTAGGCGTTTTCACCAACCTGCTCGGCGCGGTAGTAACAATCGCCGGCAGTGCAGAAGCTGCCGGAGCGCAGCTCATCGCCGGGGCCGCGCTGGACGGAGTCCGACTCGCCGGTGAGCAGCGACTCATCGATCTCGGCGGTACGTGAGATGACCGGGCCGTCGGCGATCACCTGGTCGCCTTGTTTGAGGTGGATCAGGTCGCCCTGGACGACCTCTTCGGCGAGGATGCCGCGTTCAGCACCATCGCGCACCACGCTGGCGTGCGGCGCGGTGAGGGCCTTCAGTTCGCGCAAAGTCCGTGTGGCTTTAATCTCCTGCCAAGTGGAGACGGCGACGTTGGCAATCACCACGGCGCCCACGAACAGGCCGTCGCGAAATTCGGCCACGGCGAAGAGGGCGAGGATCATTCCGCCTAGGACGACGTTGAAGAAGGTGAGGACGTTGGCGCGGACGACGTCGCCGTCGGTGCGCTGGCGAGTGGCATCGACGTTCGCCAGGCCGGCTGCGGCGCGGGCGGTTGCTTCCGCGGTAGTCAGGCCGCCGGGCGGCGCCGGAGGCGGCAGCTCAAGAGGGAGCGGCAGAGTGCCCGCGGGTCGATCCGGCATGCGTCAAGCGTGGCGCAAGAGAGCGTTCAGTGAAAGCGTCTGCGTTAACCGCGAGCTAACAAG
Source organism: Tepidiformales bacterium (assembly GCA_038323265.1). GTDB lineage: Bacteria > Chloroflexota > Dehalococcoidia > Tepidiformales > Tepidiformaceae > PNKC01. Next base: position 10,031 of record JBBQGT010000067.1, on the reverse strand, counting down.
TTCGAGGGCTAGCTATTCAGACCCATGATCGCCATGGAGATCAGGAGCGCGATGAAAATGCCGCAGGTGAGCGACAGATAGCCGATTGTCTTCCACATGGTCCTACACCCTCCGGTACGGCAAGCCCGGCCGCCGGAATATCGTAGCGCCTTGGGCGGCGAGCCGCATGCAGGGTATATGACAGACAGGCCCGGTAGGATAGGCGAATGCACTCAGAACTGCCGCCACGCGCAGTGATCCTCGCCGCAGGGCGCGGCGGCCGTTTACACGGGCTAACAACGGCTCTGGCGAAGCCGTTACTGCCGCTCAATGGCCGCCCAATCATCAGCTATACGCTCGATGCGCTCCTGCAAGCGGGCGTGCCCGAGGTGGTGGTGGTGACGGGTTACCGCGAATCACAGGTACGCAACGCGCTGACCGAAGGCGGCCACGACTTGGCGATGACGTTCGTTTCCAACCCACGGTTCGAAGGCGGCGCCTCGCTTTCGCTGGCGGCGGCGCGCCGCGCCTGTGGGGACGACCCGTTTCTGCTGCTGATGGCTGACCATGTATTGAGCGCCGCACTGTTGAGGCGGCTGATTCGTGTGGCTGCGGCCGAGCCTTCCCGATGTTATGTAGCGGCCGACTCCTTGCGCCGAGACGCAGTCTTCACTGCCGAGGCGACGAAGCTGGCACTTGCCAGCGACGGCACTCGCCGGGTGACGGCGATCGGCAAGACGCTTCCGCGCTGGGAGACGCTGGATGCCGGCGCGTTCGCGCTCACGCCGGACGTCTGGACTGCCGCGGATGCTGCGCCTGAGGACTGCGAGTTGAGCGTGATCATGGCCGAACTGGTTCGCCGCCGACTGCTCCATGCGGCCGATGTGACCGGCGCTTCGTGGTACGACATCGATACCGAAGACGACCTGGCGGCGGCCGCCGTTATGCTCGGCGCGCTGTGAGCTACGACGGACTGGTCTCGCGCTACCTGAACCGCCCGGTCAGCCGTCCGATGGCGCGCGCTCTCTCGGGGACGCCCGCTACGCCAAACGCACTAACCGGGACGACGCTGCTGCTAGCGATCATCGCCTCGGCGATGATGGCCGTGGGCTGGAACATCGCCGGGGGCATCGGCATTCAACTGGTGAGCGTGGTTGATGGCGTGGATGGCGAACTGGCGCGGCTAAAGAACATGGCGACGCGCTTTGGGGCGGTCTTCGATGCAGTGACGGATCGGTATGCCGACGCCTTGTTGCTAGGTGGGATGACGATCTACGCCGTGCGCTTCGAAGACTTGCCGCGGGCCGAAGTGGTGGGCGCGTTGGCGCTGGCGGGGGCGCTGATCGTCAGTTACAGCCGGGCACGGATCGAAGCGGACCTGCCCGAGGCACTAGTGGGAGGGCGGCTCGACGCGATCTTTGGGCTGGCTAGCCGCGATGTACGCTCGCTGATCGCCGCCATAGGCGCGGTTGCGGGGCAGTGCTACTGGACGCTGGTGATCCTGGCAGTAGCGTGTGCGCTGACGATCACCTGGCGGCTGATCTACCTGCGCGTGAACGGCATCGGGGCGCCTACGCCGCCACCACCTGGCGTCTAATGATTACTCGCCGCCGTCGCTGGCGATGGCCTGCATCTGTAGCTTGTAGACCGCGGGCTTTGGAGTAGCGGTCTTCGTGGCGGTGGCTTTTGGCGTGGCCGTCCTGGTTGGCGTGGCGGTCTTCGTAGGCGTTGCGGTGCGGCTGGGGAACGGGAACGCCCCCTCCTCGGTCGGAGTGGCGGTTGGCACGGCGACGGTCTGGGGACAGCTGCCATCCGCGGACATGATGATCGTGATCCAGACGTCGCGCTTGCCATCCGCCGACATCGCGTGAGCGACACCGATGCACTTCATCGGGTACCCGTCCACGAAGGCCGGGATGCGAATCGCGCCGCCCCAGACCTCGGAAGTCATGTTTTCGAGCGCCTGCTGAGGCGCGACCGGACCGCTGGCGTTGGTCACCAGAGACATTGCTTCGCCGCCGACAGCGACGGAGGCGGGATAGCCACAGAGCTTGGCGCGTGTAGCCCAGGGCGCCCATTCAGCACCATCGGCGGCGTGGCCCACCGCGCCGGGGTGATCGGCCATGTAGGTGGCGTAGCCAGCGGCAGCGGCATTCAGCGTGGAAGAGACGACGAGCGGGTCCGAGGGGTTGGTGCCGGGGATGTACTCGTTGCGCCAGTCCTTGTGCAGCCGGAGCCATTCCAACTCATCCGAGGAGTTGGCGTGAGGGAGGCAGGGGGCGGTTGCGGCGGCTGAGGAGGTCCGGGCCACGGACACCCCGGTGGCGAGAAGGAGGGCAAGACCAAGCGCCCCGGGAAGCCATCGATTGCGCGTCAACGCGCGTCGTATCTGCATAGGCGTCCGACCATAACACGTGCGGCTGCGTGAAGGTCAATCAGGGAAAGGGGAGCACGGGCGAATGGCGCGCGGACGTCCAGCGGACTTCCAATCGAGTGTGGGCATGCAAAAACGCCGCTCATTCGAGCGGCGATTCGTTTGCGTCGCTGACTGGAGTTCCCGCTCCTACACCCGGCTGTCGGGGTGGGAATGCCAGCGCGGTGTTAGCACTTCTGGCTCTAAACCGGCTTCTACAGAGACGTCGAACGCGGACGAGCGAGATCGACCCGGGTGCGCAAGATTTCGTGGACGTGTGGCGGATGGCTGTTGGCAGTCTGGGCGGAGGCGCCGGCCGCAGTTCGCCCAGGAATCGCGAATTTTTCGCCGCGCCCGTACAATCGCGCCTTATGGACGATCTACGGGTTGTGGTGTCTGGCTCCGGCAAGATGGGGCGGCAGGTGGCCGAGGCGGTTTTGGCTGCCGAGGGCATGCACCCCGTGGCGTTTCTCGATGCGATGGCCACCACCGGCAAGATTGATCACCTGCCCGTCTTCACGGATCCCGAAGCCTGCTTCCTGGAGAAGGAGCCGGATGTCGTCATCGATTTTACGAACGCCATCTGGACGCCAGGTCTGGCCGAGGCCGCCCTGGAGCGCAATGTGCGCATGGTCATCGGCACCACCGGCCTGAGCGAACAGTTCACGACGTGGGTGGCAAAGGAAGCGGTGGCAAAGAAGCTCGGCGTGGTGATCGCGCCGAATTTCGCAATCGGAGCGGTGTTGATGATGCACTTCGCGCAGCAGGCGGCGCGATTCTTCGAAAACGCGGAGATCATCGAGTTGCACCACGACCAGAAGGTTGATTCCCCGAGCGGGACGGCAAAGGCGACGGCCGAGCTGATGCGCGCAGCGCGCGAGACCGCCTTCACGCGGCCCATTTCGGAACGGGAAACGCTGCCGGGGGCAAGGGGTGCGGAATCGGGCGGCGTAGCGATTCACTCCGTGCGCTTGCCCGGCCTCGTGGCTCACCAGGAGGTGATCTTCGGCGGGCTGGGGCAGACGCTGACGATTCGCCACGACACCACCGGGCGCGAGTCTTTCATGCCTGGCGTGATTCTCGCCACGCGCGAGGTTATGGGACTGGAGAAGCTTGTGGTTGGTCTGGATGCACTCTTCGGCCTGAAGTGAGCGTCAGCCAGCCGAAAGCACGGCTACGCCCGCCAACGCGATTGCGCCGCCGAGCCCACGCAACACGGTGAGCCGTTCCCGAGAGACGGCGGTGGCCAGCGCGACGGTAGTCACGGGATAGAGCGAGCCCAGCACCGCTACAACGGCGAGATCGCCCTTTGTGGCAGCGATGGCGAAGAGGACGTTGGCGCTGGTATCGAGGATGCCGGTGACGATGAGCGCAGGCGCCGAACCGCCGTTGACACGAAGGTTCGAGCGGCTGGCGGCGGCGATAGCGAGGATGGTGGTCAGCGAGCCGAGACGCGCGCCGCCCACCACCCAGAGCGCAGAGCCGCCCGCGTCGCTGCCGCGGTCCACAAAAACGTAGAAGAGCCCGAAGCCCAGGGCGGCGGCCAGGCCAAGGCCGACAGCGGCCAGTGGCGGGCCAGAGACCTTGCGGCTCTCGCGGTCCGGGACGGAGATCGTGATGGCCCCCGCCAGGCAGAGCGCGAATCCGGCGAACTGAAGCGCCGATGGGGCTGTGCCGATGAACAGCGCCGCAGCCACGGGAACCGCGGCCGCGCAGGCGGAGATCGGCGCGACGATCGCCATCGCGCCCCCTGAGAGGCCCCGGTAGAAGAAGATGAGCGCCGTGCCGGTGCAAGCGCCAGCGGCAACGCCCCATGCGAAGCCTTCGGCGTTCAACTCCTGCCGCGTAAGCAGGAGCACGGCCAGCAAAGCAAGGCCGCCCGCGAGTTGGCTCCAAAGGGCTACCGCAACGGACGAAAGTCGGCGCGCCTGTACTCCGCCGATGAAATCGGCACTTCCCCAGGAGACGGCCGAGACGAGGGCCAGCAGCGCACCCACCCGCGAGTCCTCAGGACCCGCGGATGGCCGGACTACTCGTCGCCGGGATCGTCATCGCCCGTTTCGGACTCGTCCTCACCATCCGCGTCGCTGTCCAGGATCTCGCCGGTTTCCTCATCGAGGTCCAGCGCCAGCCGCAGGTTGCTGTTCGGGGCGACTCCGCGAGTGCTGCCGGTGGCTGCCGGGGCGGCGCCGTTTCCATTCACGCCATTCATCGAGTCCATCGCCTCATCGCGAGGTGCACGTTCTGGTTCGTCGGCCATGGTGAAGGCGGCAATGCTCGCCACCTGGTCGCCGTCGTTGACGTCGATGACCTTTACACCCTGTGTATTGCGCCCGATGAGGCGGATACCGCGCACCTTCGTGCGGACAACGATGCCTTCGCGCGTGACGAGCATCAGTTCGAGTCCATCCGAATCAGAGACGATGCGGCAGGCGGCAACCTTGCCGGTTTTGTCGGTGATGTTCAGGGTCTTCACGCCCTGGCCGCCGCGACCCTGTTGCGGGTATTCGGAAACGAGCGTGAGTTTGCCCGATCCTTTTTCCGAGACGATGAGCATCCGGTCGCCATCGTCGAGCGTCTCGACGCCGACGATGTAGCCGCCGTTTGGCAGACGCATGCCGCGCACGCCGCCGCTCGTGCGGCTTGCCTGGCGCAGGTCATCGATCTTGAAGCGGATCGCCTGGCCCTCGCTGGAAACCAGCAGGACGTGGGTGTCATTTTTAGCCACGCGTGCAGCGATCAGCTGGTCGCCGGACTCGAGGTCCATCGCGATCTTACCGTTGCGGCGTACCTCTTCGAACTCCTTGAGCAGCGTCTTTTTGATCTCGCCAAGGCGCGTTGCGAGCAGGATAAAGTCGCTGCCGTAGTCCTTGATCACGAGGATCGTGGTCACCCGTTCGCCAGTATCGACTTCGATGAGGTTGACGACGGGCAGGCCCTTGGCCTGCTTCTTGGTGTCCGGAATGTCGTACCCGCGGAGGTGGTAGACCTTCCCGCGGTCCGTGAAGAAGAGCAGGTTGTCGTGCGTATCGCAGACAACGAGCTTCATGACGGCATCTTCCTCGCGGGTGGGTGCGCCCTTCGCGCCCTTGCCGCCGCGGCGCTGGGCGCGGAACTCTTCCAGCGGCATGCGCTTGATGTAGTTCCGGATGCTCAACGTGATGACGCTGTCCTGGTGGGCGACGAGGTCTTCCTCGCGGAAGTCTTCGGCGTCTGCTTCCACGATCTCGGTGCGGCGCGGATCTTTATCGCCGTACTTCTTCTTCATCTCCGTCATGTCGTCGCGAATGAGGAGGTCGATCTTGTGGGGATTAGCGAGGAGGTCTTCGAACTCGTCTATCTTCTTTTTCAGCGCATCGTACTCATCGAGCAGCGCCTGGCGCTCGAGAGCGGCGAGACGGCGCAGCTGCATATCGAGGATGGCGCGAGCCTGCACCTCGGTGAAGGTGAACGGGTTCGTGGTCGCCAGGGTGCGAAGAGCGGCGGGGCTATTAGCCGGCAGGCGGGTGGCGACGACGGTCCCCGTGCCTTGCAGCAGTTCGAGCGCGTTGTTCGCCGATTCAGAAGCACGGATGGTGGCGATCACGGCGTCGAGCTGTTCAATCGCGCGCAGCAAGCCCTGGAGGACGTGCTCGCGTTCGCGCGCCTTTTCGAGCTGGAACTCGGTGCGCCGCTTGATCACGTCATGGCGGTGAGCGATGAAGATCTCGAGCGCGCGCTTCAGGCCGATGCGCCGCGGGGCGCCATCGACGATTGCCATCATGTTCACCGAGAAGGTGGACCGCATGGCGGTGTGCTTATAGAGCAGGTTTTTGATCTGGGCAGTGGAACCTTCGCGCTTCAGTTCGATGACGATGCGCATGCCCGTGCGGTCGCTCTCATCGCGGAGGTCGGCGATGCCCTCGATCTTCTTGTCACGCACGAGGTCGGCGATCTTCTCTATAAGAACAGCCTTGTTCACCTGGTAGGGGAGCTCAGTAACGATGATGCTCGTGCGGCCGCGGCTCGATTCTTCGAGGCTAGTTCGGGCGTGCATCGTGATGCGGCCGTGGCCTTCGCCGTAAGCCAGGCGCACCTGCTCCGAGTTCTTGCCGACAAGCGCGATGCCGTGGGTTGGGAAGTCCGGCCCCTTCACGATCTGCAGGAGATCATCCAGCGTCGCGGTCGGGTTTTCGATCAGCAGAGAGACGGCGTCGGCCAGCTCATTCAGGTTGTGCGGCGGGATGTTGGTGGCCATGCCGACGGCGATGCCGGATGAGCCGTTGAGTAGCAAGTTCGGGATGCGCGAGGGCAGGATCGTGGGCTGCTGGTGACGGCCGTCGTAGTTCGGCTCGAAGTTGACGGTGTTCTGCTCGATATCCGCAAGCATCTCTTCGGCGATTGCGGACATGCGGGCCTCGGTGTAGCGCATGGCCGCCGGCGGGTCGCCATCGACGCTGCCGAAGTTGCCCTGGCCATCGACCAGCGGATAGCGCAGGGAGAACTCCTGGGCCATGCGCACGAGTGTGTCGTAGACGGCCTGGTCGCCGTGTGGGTGGTACTTACCCATCACATCGCCGACGGTTGCGGCGGATTTGCGGTAGCCCGTGCCGGCCCGCGCGCCGCTTTCGTACATACCCCAGAGGATGCGCCGCTGGACAGGTTTCAGGCCGTCGCGCGCATCGGGAAGGGCGCGCGAAACGATCACGCTCATGGCGTAATCGAGATAGCTCGTGCGCATCTCGGTTTCGATCTCGATCGGGCGAATATTGAGTGTGGGTTCGAGTGTCACAGGGGCTCCGAAGGCGGTGAAACCGCTAGGGACAGTATACCAATTCCGGGGTTAGAAGCACGGGAATGAGGGTGGTTCAGCGACGCTTCCGATCGCTGGGCGACTCTTGAATTCCGTTTGCCAGTGGGGCCCATACTCGCCCTGCCCCTTGCGAATAACCGAATGGCGATGATTGTGATGGCGCGCCGCCAAGGGCCCCAGTTTGCGTCGCACTTGTTGCAGCGGGTGGCCAACATTGCACCCACTTCTGCTGGTTGTGACGACCGTACGCGTCTGGTATTCATCTGAACGGCGAAGCGGCTCCCGCTAGCGCGGAACTCGTTTCTGAAAGGCCAACGGGAGAACACGAGTGAATTCCACAGCGATTAAAAAGCACCCTGGACGAATCTTCACCTTGGCCGGAGCAGGCATCATCGCCGCCGTCTTCGGCACGATAGCGATAGTCAGCGTGACATCCGGAGATTCCAAAGCGCCGGCGAAGTTGCCCGTGGCAGACGAGTCGCAGGTGGATCCTCGCCCTATCGGAGCGTTCCAATTTTGGAATCCGCAGGTCGGCTTCGATGTCTACCCCTGGGACAACCGGTCGGATGAGTGACGCGGACCGGGAAAGGGATCCCGTCTACAACCCGGCGTGGGCCGTACTTCGAGACATGTATGCAGGCCTCCGGTTCTCCAGTTCGCGCGCGGTGAGTCAAACGCGTTTCGCCCAAAAGGACCTGACGGAGTTCGTCCGCCGAGCTCAATCGAACGAACCCCGATTCAAAGGCCAAATTAACGATTCTCCAGATGTCTCCTGCCCAGCGGAAGGCGTCAGTCCAACCGGGAACTGGTCCGGCCAAGGCTGTTGCGTTTCTGGACTGCGCGAACCAGTGGCTCACCAAAAGCTCGAAGGAGCTGTTCGAGGCAACCGGAGTCCCTAACGAGTACTACCCGAACTAATCCGCCGAAGTTTGGAGAGGTGTGGCACAATCGCCCGAATGCTTTCCACGCCGATCCAGCCGCCGATTCCACCCATGCTCGCCAAGCTCAGCGAGGCCATACCCCAGGGTGAGGGCTGGCTCTATGAACCGAAGTGGGACGGCTTCCGCTGCGTGCTGTTCTTCGATGGCGCTGAACTCTATCTGCAATCGCGCGACTTGAAGCCGCTTGGCCGATACTTCCCGGACCTCGAAGAGAAGCTGCCACAGTCATTGCCCGGAGCGGTGGTCTTGGATGGCGAGATCGTCATCATGGGCGCCAGCGGGATCGATTTCGATGCGCTGCAGCTGCGCATCCACCCAGCGGCCTCGCGCGTGAAGATGCTCGCCGCCCAGACCCCCGCGGCGTTCGTCGCTTTCGACATCCTCGCGGAAGGTGACGAAGACCTGCGCGGGAAGCCCTTTTCCGTACGGCGCGAACGGCTGGAGGAGGCGCTCGCGCTGGCGAAGCCGCCGCTCCACGTCACCCCTTCGACCGACGACGCGACGCTGGCCGCTGACTGGTTCGAGCGATTCGAAGGGGCGGGATTCGATGGCGTGGTGGCGAAACGCCTTGACGGCGCCTACCTCCCGGGCAAGCGCGCAATGGCGAAGATAAAGCACCTGCGGACAGTTGACTGCGTGGTTGGAGGCTACCGCTGGAACAAGGGCGAAGAGGGCGTTTCCGTCGGCTCGCTGCTGCTCGGCTTGTACGACGCGGACGGTGTGCTGCATTACGTGGGCCACACTTCCAGCTTCAACGCCCAGGAGAAGCGTGCGCTGGTCACCGCATTGGCGCCGTACGTGATCGATGACGAGGAAGTGGGCTTCGGGCAGGGGCGGACGCCGGGCGTACAGAGCCGTTGGACCTCGGGCAAAGACACCTCGTGGGTGCGCCTGCGGCCCGACCTCGTGATCGAAGTGACGTTCGACTACCTGCAAGGCAACCGATTCCGCCACGCCTCGACGCTCCGTCACTGGCGCATAGATAAGCCACCAACATCGTGCACGTTCGACCAGTTCACGGCGTCGGTGCCGTACGAGTTGATGAAGGTGTTCGAGGAGTAGGGCGCGGCAGCCAGGTTAGGCGGTCCGACCGTGCATGAGCCGGGCCGGGTTCCGCTCCCGCTAGTCGCGGTACTGATTCAGCGGCGCCCATCCGCGAAGGGACCAGCCATCCCCGGACGCTACCAGCCGAGCGCTTTTTCGATTCCTTCGACGGTCGAATCGGCTTTGGTGATGTCCGGGGTGTACTGGGCGAGGGCGGTGTCCGGGTCTTTGAGGCCGTTGCCCGTGAGGACGGCGACCGCGCGGCCGCCAGTTGCTCGACCTGCGCGAGCAAGCTTCAGCAGGCCGGCCACGCTAGCGGCACTGGCCGGCTCAACGAAGAGGCCCTCGCGGCGGGCGAGTATTGCGTACGCTTCGAGGATCTCGTCGTCGGTCACGGATTCGATCAGGCCGTGGCTCTCGTCTCGGGCGGCCGTAGCCTGCTTCCAGGATGCGGGGTTGCCAATGCGAATCGCGGTCGCCACGGTATTCGGCTCGGGGACTGGCTTGCCGAGGACGATTGGCGCGGCGCCCTCTGCCTGGAAGCCGTACATCTTCGGATGCAGAGTTGCCCGGCCCAGCTCCGCGCACTCTCCGAAGCCTTTCCAGTAAGCCGTGATGTTGCCAGCGTTGCCAACCGGGATGGAGAGAAAATCAGGGGCATCGCCAAGCGTTTCGCAGATCTCGAAGGCGGCCGTCTTCTGGCCTTCGATGCGGTGCTGGTTGACCGAATTGACCAGCGCAACAGGGTGCTTGGCGGTGAGGGCGCGGGCGGCGGCGAGGGCGACATCGAAATTGCCGTCGATCTCGATGATCTTGCTGCCGTAGGCGATCGCCTGGGCCATCTTCCCGGCTGCTACCTTGC
>JBBQGT010000066.1:0-17984 GCA_038323265.1 Tepidiformales bacterium | reverse complement strand
CGCCGACCTCGCGCCCGATGGCATGGGCGGAAACGCCAACCCCAACCCGCGTGCTGCCAAGCTCGATGACATCGGCGATGTCGGCCGCACCGTGCTCAACCTCTACAACGCCGGCAAGCCCACCATTGCCGCCGTCAACGGTGTCTGCGTGGGCGGCGGCTTCGGGCTCTGCAGCAGCTTTGATATCCGCATCGCCAGCGAGCATGCACGCTTCTCGACGATCTTCATCAAGCGCGCACTTGCCCCGGACTGCGGCCTTTCTTGGTTTCTCCCGCGTCTCATCGGGCCGGAAAGGGCCGCCGAAATGTTTTACACCGCCCGAATGGTGGACGCGGCAGAGGCGCTGCAACTCGGCATCGTTTCCAAAGTGGTGCCTCACGACAAGCTGATCGACACGGCCATGGGCGCCGCTCTGGCGATGGCCAAGAACCCGCCGACAGTTCTCACCTATACCCGAAAGGCGCTCCAACACTCGGTCATCGCCACCCTGCAGGAACAGCTCGAATATGAGTGGACAAACCAGAGAGCCTGCCTCGCCGCGGGTGAGTTCCAGGAAGGCGTTGCAGCCTTCCGCGAGAAGCGAGAACCGGACTTCACCCGTTTCTAGGGGCGCATCTTAGTGGCCCTGCGTATCGAAGACTACGCAATCATCGGCGACACCCACACGGCCGCGTTGGTGGGGCTCGATGGCTCGATCGACTGGCTCTGCCTGCCGCGCTTCGACTCGCCGGCCTGCTTCGCCGGCTTGCTCGGCGACGACGAGAATGGCTGTTGGCGGATAGCCCCAAAAGGCGGCGCGAGCCGTACAACGCGCTCTTACCGGGACGGCACGTTGATCCTCGAAACGACGTTTGTCACGGACACCGGGACAGCCACGCTCATCGATTTCATGCCGCTCGACGATGATGTCCAGCGGGTGGACATCGTGCGCATCGTCCGCGGGGACCACGGTTCGGTCGTGTTCGAAATGGACCTCGTACTGCGTTTCTCTTACGGATCGGCGATTCCGTGGGTGCGCCACACCGACCACGGGGTAAGCGCCATCTCGGGCCCGGACGCGGTGGAGTTGCGAACCCCCGTGACGGTGACCGGGCAAGAGTTTCACACGGTGGCTGAGTTCCGCGTCGACGTCGGGCAGCAGGCGCCTTTCACGCTTACCTGGCGGCCCTCCCAGATGGCGCCGCTGAAGGACGTGGACGAACAGGCCGCATTACAACACACCGAGACGGCCTGGATGAAGTGGATCGCGAAGTCCACCGACAAGGGGCCGTACAAAGCACAGGTTGACCGTTCGCTCACCGTTCTGAAGGCGCTGACTTACCGGCCTACGGGCGGCATCGTGGCTGCACCGACCACTTCGTTGCCTGAGCAGATAGGCGGGGTTCGCAATTGGGACTACCGCTTCTGCTGGCTGCGTGATTCGACGCTAACCCTGTTCGCCCTCTTAAGCTCGGGCTTCGAGGAAGAAGCGTGTGCCTGGCGTGATTGGCTACTGCGCTCCTGCGCCGGCAGCGCCAGCCAGATGCAGGTGATCTACGGCATCGCTGGTGAGCGCCTCTTGCCAGAGTTCACGCTGCCGTGGCTGCCCGGGTACGAAAAAAGTGCTCCCGTTCGCGTCGGAAACGCCGCTCACACTCAGGTCCAACTGGACATCTTCGGCGAGGTCATGGACACCCTTCACAGCGCCGGGACCGTGGGCATGGAATCGGAGGGCGCTGCGTGGGCGCTGCAGCGCGAAATGATGGCCTATATGGAAACCCGCTGGGACAAGCCCGACGAGGGGATGTGGGAGATTCGCGGCCCCGCCCAGCAGTTTACCCACTCGAAGGTGATGGCCTGGGTAGCCCTCGATCGCGCCGTGCGCGGCGCCGAACATCTCGGCCTCGATGGCCCGCTTGATCGCTGGCGCGCACTACGCAGGCGAATCCACGCCGAAGTCTGCGAAAAGGGCTTCGATACGAAACGCAACACGTTTGTGCAGGCCTTTGGGAGCAAGCACCTGGACGCCTCGCTGCTCATGATCCCGCAGGTCGGATTCCTTAAGCCCCATGACCCGCGTGTCGTGGGGACGATCGAAGCTATCGAGAAGGAACTCCTCGTGGACGGTTTCCTCCTGCGCTACAACACGGATAAGAAAGTGGACGGCTTGCCGCCGGGCGAGGGTGCCTTTCTGGCTTGCACCTTCTGGTACGCCGACGCCCTTCACCTCATCGGCCGCGATGAAGACGCGCACAAGGTTTTCGATCGCTTGCTCGCCGTTTGCAACGACGTTGGCCTCCTCGCGGAAGAGTATGACCCGGTGGCCAAGCGCCAGCTCGGCAACTTCCCACAGGCGTTCTCGCACGTAGGTCTGGTGAATACGGCGCACAATCTCGGGCAAGAACATGGCCCGGCAAAGCAGCGCGCAGAAGGCGCCGTTGACGCGGACGCTAGCAAGTAAAAGCGAGAAGTCAGAAGCTATCTCCATGGCCGAGATGCGCATCCCGTTCTTCAAACCCTCCATTGATGAGTCCGACATAGAAGCCGTCTCCGAGAGCCTGCGAAGTGGCTGGCTGACTAGCGGGCCGAACGTGAAGGAACTGGAGCGCGAACTCGCGGAATACTGCGGCGCGACCTACGTAAACGCCGTCAACTCGGCGACCGCCGCGCTCCACCTCGCTCTGCGCGCCTGGGACATCGGCCCCGGAGACGAAGTGATCGCGCCGGTCTACACCTTCTCGGCAACCGCCAACGTCGTCATCCACACGGGCGCTACGCCAGTGCTGGTGGACGTGCGTGATGCGGACGCTAACATCGAACCCGAAGCCATCGAGCGCGCGGTTACGCCGCGGACGAAGGTCATCATCCCCGTGGACTTTGCTGGCGAACCGTGCCAGATGGACGCCATCCTCGAAATAGCCGAGCGCCACCATCTGAAGGTGCTGACTGACGCTGCCCACTCGGTCGGCAGCAACTACCGCGCCAAGCCCGTTGGGAGCATGGGCGACGCCACGGCCTTTAGCTTCTACGCGACGAAGAACATGACCACCGGCGAAGGCGGCGCGCTGGCCACCAACGACCAGGCGCTGAGTGACCGCGCAAGAGTCCTCACCCTTCATGGCATTACCAAAGATGGCTGGAACCGCTACGCCGCCGGAGGCACCTGGCGCTACGACGTCGCAGAGTTCGGCTTCAAGGACAACATGACGGACCTCGCCGCCTCACTCGGTCGGCGGCAACTCAAACGGCTGGACGAATTCAATGAGCGCCGCGCACGCGTCGTACAGCGCTATTTCGCGAACTTGCGCGACGAAGAGCACATTATCCTGCCCGGCTTTGATGAGGCGAACCACCGCGCCTGGCACCTCTTCATGATCCGCATCAAGAACGAGCAGTCGCCGGTGCCGCGCGATGAGGTGATTGACCAGCTAGCAGTCCGTGGCATTCAGACTTCCGTCCACTTCATCCCGCTGCACTACTTCACCGCCTACCAGAAGCTCGAACGCTGGCAGAAGGGCGACTTCCCCGTCGCTGAGCACATTTTCGATGGCGCGATCAGCCTGCCACTCTTCCCCGATATGACCGATGACCAGGTAGACGAAGTCTGTCACGCCCTGCGCGAGATCCTGCACCCCGCGTAGACCGCCTCAGACTCCAGCGAACGACCGCTTCCCGCCAAGTTTCGTCGGGCGAATGCGCCAGGCGACCATCCCGAGGTCGCGGAATCGCGCCTGTAGCGTGTCGCGCGTCCAGTCGGGCTGGTCGGCGAGTCTTGCGCCAAGTTGCGCGGCGAATGGGCCGAATTCCTTCGGACTGGCTACGACTTCCCACGCGCCCGTCCCATTGACCGAAGCCCACTCCCAGATGCCAGTCGTGACTGTGCTGTCGATCTGAAACGCGACTGCAGCGCTCTGCTCCGCGATGCGCGTCTTGGTGCCCGGCGTGGTCAGGCCGCAGAGCGCGCCGGCAAACCAGGTGTAGAAGATCGGCACCAGGAAAAGCTCGCCGCCGGCAGCGAATGCCACGCGCAGCACGCGTTCCGATTCGAGAACGGCGCTGATTTCGTCAGCGGTCAGGTCACGCAAGGCCATGGAGCTACTCCGGTTGAGTACGCCGGTGGAGGGCGTCGGTTGGTTGGGATGACCGTATAGTCGGGCCGAAAGCGCACCCGCGCCACCCCGGAGGACCGCTCTTGGAAACGCTTCGCCTTGGGCTCATCGGCGCTCAGTTCATCGGCAACTTGTACGTCCATTCGCTCCAGCAAGTGCCGGAAGCCGGGATCGTGGCCGTGGCCTCGCCGAATACGGCCGAAGAGTTCGCAACCCGCCACGCGATTCCCGAGCACTATGCTGACTACCGCACAATGCTCGAATCGAGCGAGATCGACGCCGTCCTCATCGCTACGCCGAACGACCTGCACTACCAGATCACGCTGGCCGCGGCGCTGGCCGGCAAGCACGTCCTCTGTGAAAAGCCGCTGGCCATGAGCCTCGCACAGGCGGATGAGATGGTAGCCGCCTGCGATTTGGCTGGCGTGGCCCTGATGTACGCCGAGAACCTCGTCTTCGTGCCCATGTATCAGCGCGTCAAGGCCCTCGCCGCCAAGGGAAGCATCGGCAAGCCCTTCCTCGTGAAGCAGGCGCAGTGCCATGGAGGCCCCTACGCGCCCTGGTTTTGGGATATCGACCGCGCCGGCGGCGGCGTGCTGCTGGATATGGGCTGTCACAGCATCCACAGCATCTGCTGGACAATCGGCGCCTGGCCCGAGGCAGTGACTGCCACCATGGGCCGCTACGCTCACGCCGAAAAGGGCCAGGGTGAAGATCACGCGACAGTCCTCCTGCACTTCCCGGGCGGCGCCCTGGGAATCGCTGAAAATTCGTGGGCCATGCCGGGCGGGAACGACCACCTGGAGGTCTACGGCCCGCAGGGCCGCCTCACGGCGAACCTCGAGCGCGGCCCGGCGATTGCGCAGTACACGGCTCCCGCCGGCGAGACAGCCTCCGACGCATCGAATACGCGCGATGGTTGGCAGTACCCGATGTACGAAGAGGCCTGGCAGTTCGGCTTTCCGCAAGAACTACAACACTTCGTCGATGTCGTAGCGGGCCGGGAACAGCTCAAGTCGAGCGGGGCAGACGGCCGGCGCATCCTCGAGATCATCTGCGCCGCGTATGAATCGGCGCGCACCGGTTGTCGCGTCGAACTGCCGTTCGTCAGTCACGCCAGGCGCCCGATTGACCACTGGCTGGGCGTCGCAGATTAGCCTTCGCCAGGTGCTTCCGAGTCAGGGAGAGCAACGCGTTCTAGCAGCTTTATCAGCACATCGTAGGTGGCGTACGCGTCCGGCAACGCGCCGTGCTCGCCCATGCGCCCGATGCCCAACCGGTCGGCAACGTGCCCCAGGTTGAAGCGATCCACCGTGCCGCCGCCCTTAAGGATCGTGCGGGCGAGCGGCTGAATATCCAGGGCCACGGGGGCGAACGGCCACGGAACATTCACGCGCCGAAACGACTCCGCAAGGAACGCCATGTCCTGGCCGATGCCCCAGCCAGCGATGATCGCGTCACGGCCGATCTCGGCAATCTTCGCGAATGCGGCCTCAAGCTCAATTGCCGTCTTCCATGCTTTCGGGTTGTAGCCCACCACCTTGAGCGCACCGGGAACGGCGTTACCGATGTGCTTGGGACGCACCCGCGAGCCCCAGGACTGTTCTTCCGGCAATCCCGGCGTGAGCGTCGCTCGCACGCCGCCAACGTCCAGCACTTCGTGTAGCTGGGCGTTCGAGCCGCTCATCTCCAGGTCAACAACGAACAACGCCGTAACGCCTTCGAACTGACCGAACTCGCCGTGCTCGCCCGTGAGCTTCCCTTCGGGGCCGAGCTTTCGCAGGCCGGGCGCGAGATGGCCGAGCAGCGTTTCCATCAGATCCTCCGTAGCTCGTGCGAGCCAAACGTCATCGCAAGCGTGACCACTGCTGCAACGGCCATCCAGCCGAAGACCACGTGCGGCGCGCCCCAGTGGTCGATCATGCGCCCCATGACTAATCCCGCGAAGGGCGTCAATCCCCACGTCATGGTCTGCAGCGAAACGACCCGGCTGCGGTACTCAGTTGCGGCTTTGAGTTGCATCAGTGATGCGTTCAGCGCCGAGTAGACGCTGTGGAACACGCCAGCCATTGCCAGCGCAAATACCGCCAGCCAG
This sequence comes from Tepidiformales bacterium, assembly GCA_038323265.1. Classification (GTDB taxonomy): domain Bacteria; phylum Chloroflexota; class Dehalococcoidia; order Tepidiformales; family Tepidiformaceae; genus PNKC01. The sequence goes on along the minus strand of JBBQGT010000066.1, from coordinate 11,801 downwards.
AGAGACGTCATCAGGCTAAAGATGCCAACAAAGACGCAATAGAGCAGACACGCCCCCAACATCAGTTTCCCCATCTTCGCGCGGCCAGAAGTCGCGGCGACCACTGCGCCGCCAAGCAGCGAGCCCAACCCAACGGCGGCCGCCAGGTAGGCGTAAGCCGATTCATCGCTGTGCAAAACATCAACGGCAAAAATCGGCAGGAACGTCACGTACGGATAGACGAGCACGCTCGGAAGCACGGCCATTGCAACGATCACAAACATCCGCCGGTCGCGCACCACGTAAGCCAGGCCTTGCCCGATGCTCCGAAACATTCCCAGCTGAACGCCCTTCTCCGGTGGGCTGTCACGCAGGCGCCAGGTGGCGATTACTGCGAACACCAGGCAGACGGCCTGCAACTGGAACGTGCCTTGCGTGCCCACCAGCCCGATGAGCGCTCCGCCGATCGCCGGCCCGATGACGCGCATCGCGTTGCCGCCCAGGGCGTTGAGCGCCACGGCATTCGTCAGTTCGTCCGGCCCCACGCTGTCAAAGACCAGGAGGTTGCGAATCGGGCCAGCCATCGCCTCAGCGGCGCCCGCCGCAACCGCCGTGCAGTACACCATCCAAATCTCGATGCGGCCCGTACCGACTAACACAGCCAGCAATCCCGCGATGACGGCGCTGACAGATGTATAGATCATCAGCTGGCGCCGGCGTTCAAACCGCCCGCCGATGTACCCTCCGATCGGCGAGAGCAGGACGAGCGACGCGCCGCGTAAAAGCGCCACGGTCGCGAGGTTCGTCGCTGAGCCACCAAGGTCATGGACAACGAGCCAGCCCTGGCCAATGGTCTGCACCCACGACCCAATCTGGAGCAACATCGTGCTAAAAAGGAGGACCCGAAAATCGCGATGCCGGAGGGCGGCGAGCGGGCGGCCGCGGGCGGTCAGACCGCGCCCGCCTGGTGCCTGCTCGGGTGCCGGGAGGGCGCGAGACGTCAAACAGAATCCTTGGCAGCTGGCGCTGAGCCTGGCTCCCAAGCTACACGCCCACCCCGGAACGGGCCACACTCGCGACCCGTTTCTTACTCGCCCGTTAGAATCGGCTCACCGTCACTGCTTGTGCCGCCCAAACCAACCAGGAGAACCGACCCCATGGCTGAAGAGATGAGCCTGTTCGATGTGATGTACAACTGCCGCGCCATGCGCCGCATGACCGCCGAGCCGGTGCCCGAAGAGTTGTTGGTCAAGCTGATTGATGCCGCCAACCAGGCGGCATCCGGTTCGAACGTCCAGAACGGTCGCTGGATCGTCGTCCGCGATCCGGCCCAGAAGGCCAAGCTGGGCGAACTCAACCGCAAGGTGTTCGAGGCTTACGTCGGCGCGGGCCGCGCGGCTGCCCTACCGCACCATTCGGCCGAGGCGCGTGCCCGCATGCTTGAGGCCGTTCGCTGGCAGGCCGACCACTTCGCCGAGATCCCGGCGCACATCGTCGCCTGTCTCGAACTTGGCGGTCCGGCCCGCGAATCATTTTCCGCCGGCGCCGGCGCCGGCGGGTCGATCTGGCCGGGCGTACAGAACTTGCTGCTCGCCGCGCGCGCCCTGGGCCTGGCGGCCACGCCAACCACATTCGCCATTGCCGACCGTGCGGCTGCCAAGTCCGTCCTCGGCCTGCCAGAAACGATCGAGCCCTTCGCCCTCATCCCCGTCGGCTGGCCAGCAGGAAAATTCGGCCCAGTAACCCGCAAGCCATTGGCCGAAATCATGCGCTGGGACCGCTGGTCCTAGAAACAGCGACCAGGCCCCGATGAACGGGACCCGGCGCGTTCAGGATGCTTCGGCGCTCGCAACTGAGCACAGCACTGAGCACTCTAGATCAGGTCGCCGCCGGCGGCAGAGGCCGTCGTGCCGTACTTTTCGTACGCCTTGATCACGTTGCGGCCCACCGTCCAGCGGTGTACCTCGTCCGGGCCATCGACCAGCCGCTGCGAGCGGATGGAGGTGTACCAGCGGGCGAGTGGCGTGTCCTGGCTGTAGCCAAGCGCGCCGTGTAACTGGATCGCGGTGTCCACCACCTTGTAGACCATGTGTGCCAGGAACACCTTGGCGATCGAGTTCTCCTGCCGCAGGTCCAGTCCCTTCTCGGCCTTGTACGCGATGTGCAGAAGCATCAGGCGCGCCATGTACAGCTCGCTCGCGCAATCGGCCAACATCCACTGCACGCCCTGGCGGCTGGAGAGCGGCTGCCCAAAGGTCGAGCGGCTGGTGACGTGCTTCGCCGCCATGTCCAGTGCGCGCTGGGCCATCGCCACGTTGTGCATGCCGTGCCGTAGCCGTCCGTAAGCCAGCCGGTGCTGTCCCATGTTGAACCCTTGGCCCTGCCCGCCGAGCAAGTTCTCGTTCGGAACGATCAGGTCCTGGATCTTGATTTCCGAGTGCCCGCCGCCAAGGATGTGTGAAAGCGGCCCCTCGATCGCCATCGTCTTGATGTCGCGAATGATCTGATAACCGGGATTCGGCAGTTCGACGATGAAGGTGCTGAACTGTTGGTGCCGCGGCGCATCCGGGTCGGTCTTCGCCATCACCACCGCAATGTCGGCGACGCTGGCCGCGCTGCTGAACCACTTCTCGCCGTTCATCACCCAGTGGTCGCCGTCCCGGATGGCGCGAGTCTGCATGCCGGTCGCGTCCGCTCCTGCGGCCTTCTCGGTCATCGAATAGCAGATGCGCTTGTCCCCGTTGAGCAGCGGCTTAAGGAACTTCTCCTTCTGGAAATCGGTGCCGTGCGTCAACAACGTGAGCATGGTGGCGTCGTCTGGCCCCTGGGTGTTCATCGAAAGCGCGCCGAGATAGCTTTCGCCGAGCTCCATCTGGACGAGCGCGTTTGCCAGTGGGCCGAGACCCATGCCGCCGAACTCCTTTGGGATGAACGGGCACCACAGCCCCTGGGCACGGGCCTTGGTCCGCAGCTCGCCCAGTACCTCTTTGTATGGCCGCGTGAGAAGCGATTCCTCGGCGGGAATGCACTCATCGTGTACCCACTTGCGGACCTGTTCGCGGATCGCCTTCGCCTCGGCGGGGATTTCGAAATCGATAGCCATGATGGTCCTCCGACCTGTGCTGGTGGGCCGGGATCACCGGCCGCTGGGAAGAGCGGTCCTCAGAAGGGCCGCCGGTTGCGGCGTTGTCCCGCCAGTTGTTGATTCCTAGATGCCGCTCCCGCCGGCCACTTCGAGCAGCGCCCCGGTCGTGTAGCTGGATGCGTTCGAAGCGAAATAGAGCGCCGCACCGACGATTTCGTCCGGTTCGCCACCGCGCGCCAGCGGGATAGTTGTCTTCGCCCGCTCGTTGAACTCCCTCAGATCCCACGCCTTTGAGATGTCCGTCAGGAACGGGCCGGGGATGATGCAGTTCACGCGTACATTCGGGCCAAACGCCCGCGCGAAACCCTTGGTCATTGCATTCACGCCCGCTTTGGCGGCCGCGTAGGGGATGACGTTCGCGCCGGGATGCACCGAAGCTGTGCTCGAAACCATGATGATCGAACCGCCCGCCCCCTCCGCCATGCGCGAGCCGACCAATGCCGTCAGCCGGAACGGCCCCTTGAGGTTCACGTCCAGCACCTTGTCATACAGCGCTTCGGTGACGTGGGTCACTTTGTCGTAGATCGGCGACATGCCGGCGTTGTTGACCAGCACATCGACCTTCCCGAACTCGGCGTAGGCGGCTTCGGCCAGCGCCTCGACCTGGCCCCAATCGCCCACGTGGCAGCCCACCGGGAGCGCCTTACGGCCGGTCGATCGGCGCACCTCCGCGGCCAGTTCTTCGCAGCTATCGAGCTTGCGACTGGCGATAACCACATCAGCGCCGGCCCGCGCAAAGGCGAGCACCATTTCGCGCCCAAGCCCGCGGCTGCCGCCCGTCACGAGCGCCACCTTGTCCGTCAGGTCGAAGATCTCGGCGTGCTCCATACCTGCCATCCTCCCGGTCCGCGAAGGGGAATGCTAAGGCATTAGGGGACTCCTCCCAACAGGGGCGAAGCGAGTCAATCCCAGACTTGGGTCGCGGCTAGTGACCACATCGAGGTTGGCGGAGCCCGCCAGGGCGGCGAAGGCTGATCTGGTTTGGACATCTGCGGCCATTGTGGCCCTGCTCCCAGCGCCGGTCGAGGCGTACCCTTCGTTTCGATGACTCTCCCGCCAGAACCCCGAATAGACCTTGCCTCATACTTGCAGCGAATTGGCTACGAGGGCCCGGTCGAGGCATCGCTGGAGGCGTTGCAGGCGATGCACCGCGCGCACTTCTATTCGGTCCCGTTCGAAAACCTCGACATCCACACCGGCGTACGTATCGCCGTTGATGGCCAGGTCAACTTCGACAAGATCGTGACGGGGCGACGGGGCGGCTTCTGCCTGGAGCTGAGCGGCCTGTTCGCGCGGATCCTCCGCCAGATCGGTTTTCAGCTGGATGTACTCGGCGCTCGGGTGATGACCGAGGGCCGGATGAGCGTGCCGCTCAGTCACATGACGCTGCTGGTGCACCTCGATGAGCCGTGGCTCGTGGACGTCGGGTTCGGTGGGCGAATCGCTGGCCCACTGAGATTGCTGCAGCGCGAGCCGCAGGTGATCGAAGGCCGAAAGCATGTCATTGACCACGACGGCGACCACTGGATCCTGAGTCACTGGGACCTCGACGGCACTCCTTCGACATACGTGTTTACGCTGCTCTCGCGCGACTTTCGGGAGTTCGACGCCGTCTGCCACTGGCTGCAAACGTCGCCGGAATCGCGCTTCACCCACGCCCCGATGGTCTCCATCGCCCGGCCCGAAGGGCGGACAACGTTCGCCGGCGGGATGTTGATCGAAACCCATGGCAGCGAGCGAGAGGAGCTTTCCGTCGCGGCCGGCGCCGAGGAGGCTGCCCTACTGGAGAAGCAGTTCGGCATTCGGCCGTAGCGTTCTCCGCGGACAGCGGTTGATGTTTTGGGCGCTGGTCGAGCCTCAGCTGACTGCGGAGTGAACTGGATTCGGATAGACTTTCCGCATAACCATCACCACTACGAGGCTTGCATGAACTACCACGATACCCCCGAAGAAGCCGTTTTCCGCGCCCAGGTGCGCAGCTTCATTGAGACTGAAGCGCCGAAGAACATAAGCCGCGGAGAGGGCGGCTACGGCGGCGCTGGTGAGGCATGGAAGGCGTGGGTGAAAAAGCTGGCCGACAAGCATTGGGTCTGCCCGGCGTGGCCGACAGAGTACGGCGGAGCCGGCATGAGCGTCATGGAGCAGTTCATCTTCAACTGGGAGATGGCCGAAGCGCGCACTCCCCGGCCCGGCGGCATCGCTACAGGCTTCGCCGGCCCCACGCTTATCGTCCACGGCACCGAGGACCAGAAGAACAAGTACCTGCCCGAGATTCTCGACGGCGAGACCGTCTGGTGCCAGGGCTATAGCGAGCCCGGCTCCGGCAGCGACCTTGCCAGCCTGCAGACGCGCGCCATCCGCGATGGAGACGATTACGTAGTCAACGGCCAGAAGATCTGGACCTCTGGCGGTCACCTCGCGAAGTGGATGATCCTGCTCGCCCGCACTGACCCAGAGGCGCCGAAGCACCGCGGCATTACCTATTTCGTCGTAGACATGAAGTCGCCCGGTGTCACGGTTCGCCCGTTGATCAACATGGCGATGACCCACGAGTTCAACGAAGTCTTTTTCGAGGACGTGCGCATCCCGAAGGAGAACATCATCGGCGAGGAGAACCGCGGCTGGTACCTCGCGCAGACCACGCTCAGCTTCGAACGCTCGAACATCGGCGGCGCGGTGGGCGCGCGGCAAGGCGTCGAGGACCTCATCCGCCTCGCCAAGTCCAACCCCGCGAGCAAGCTCGCCTCCGAACCGGCCGTCCGCTACGAACTGGTAGACCGCATGGTCGAGACGGGCGTCGCCACTCAGATGAGCTTGAAAATCATCTCAATCCAGGCGAAAGAGGGCATTGCCCCCGGCCACGAAGCGAGCGTAGCGAAGATGTACGGCACCGAACTCAACCAGCGCATCGCCCGAACCGCGATGAAAGTCTTCGGTATGCACGGCCAACTCGACACGAAATCCGAAGGTGTTGATGCGTCCAGCTACGGCCGCTTTAAGTACCAGTACCTGCGCTCGATCGCCAACACAATCGAAGGCGGGACGAGCGAGATCCAGCGCAACATCATCGCCACCCGCGGCCTCGGTCTGCCACGCGCGTGACCGGGACGGAGAATCCCGCTGACGCCACCATCAAAGAGTTGCTGGGGCGCATCGCCGAGGCGCGGTCAGTGCTGGACGAGGTGGTTGCGCCGCTCACACCCGCCGAGCGCGAAGAACCCTTCGGCGGCAGTTGGAGCGTGAAGCTCCACCTCGGCCACATCGCCGACTGGGAGGTGGGCATCCTCGCCCTCCTTCGCAAGGAATCACGTTTTGCAGCGATGGGCCTCACCCAGGCCCTCTGGGAGGGACAGTTCGGTAGTAATGACGCGGGCCACACCGACGCGATGAACGCGGCGATGGCCGGACGCACCTCCCAACAATCCTTGGCGGACGTCCTCTTTCGCTACGGTAAGGTGCATCAGGACCTGGTCGAACAGATCGCCGGGATGGCTGACGCCGACCTGCAACTGCCATATTCGCACTTCGCTCCCGAGGCAACGCCGGCCAACCTTGCGCCGATTCTCGGGTGGATTGCGGGCAATACCTTCGAACACTACCCCGAGCATGCGCAATGGATCAGCGAAGGCCTCTCGGCGCGCTGAGGGTGGCTAGAGGGCATCGCCTCGAATGACGCGTACCGCGATCGGCTCTGCTTTGCCCTTGACTGAAACCGTCTGGAGATTCGCAGGCCCGAGCCGCGTGAGCTGATACAACTCGTCGCTCACCACAAACTCCCCGCTACCAGCGATCGATTGCATCCGGGCCGCCACGTTCACGGTGTCTCCAAGCGCCGTGAAATCGAAGACGCCTTCGCTTCCCACGTTGCCGACGAACGCGGGTCCGGCATGCACCGCCGCGCCAATGGAAAGTGTCCCCGAAAGCTCAGAATCCACTTCGACAGCGTGCAACAGCGCGAGCGCCGCGTCGCAAGCTTTCTGTCGGTACTCCGGACCGCAGAGTCCGGGGAGGAACATGCGTCGTCTGCCCCGCCCGGCACCGCGCCCAAAAGCGTTCGACGGGATAAGCTCACCCCATCCCAACCGGGGAGATCCTCATGGTCTTAAGCGACCGCACCATCCGTCGCGAACTCGAAGCGGGAACAATTGAAATCGACCCCCTGGGGGCGACTGCCGTCCAGCCAGCGAGCGTTGACCTCCGCTTGGGCAGGCTGTTCCGTGTCTTTCGAAACTCCCAAATCCCTTTCATCGATGTGAAGCGCGACTACCCCGACCTCACCGAGCTCGTCGAGATCGACGACGACCATCCGTTCGTCCTGCACCCGGGCGAATTTGCCCTCGCTACCACATTCGAGCGGGTGCGCCTGCCCAACACCATCGTCGGCCGGCTCGAGGGAAAGTCTTCGCTCGGTCGGCTTGGCTTGCTCATTCACTCGACCGCCGGCTACGTCGACCCGGGCTGGAACGGTGCCCTTACACTGGAGCTTTCGAACGTCGCCAACCTGCCGATCATGCTCTACCACCGCATGAAGATTTCGCAGATTTCGTTTCTTCAGCTCACCGAGCCAGCCGAGCACCCCTACGGCTCCTCCGAGGCTGGCAGCAAGTACCAGGGGCAGGTGGGGCCAACGCCCAGCAAGTACTACCTGAACTTCAAAGACGGCGACTAGCCGCCGCCGTCATTCAGCTATAATTGCGCCATGGCCGCGCCACAACTCTCTGACCGCCTACTCACTGCCGAGGAGTTCTTCGAACTTCCGGACCCTCCAGACGGTGGAAAGCTGGAACTGGTTTGCGGGAAGATGGTGCGGCACATGCCCGTAAGCGGTGAACACGGCGAGACCGTAGCAATTCTGATCGAACTGATGGGCCCCTTTATCCGGCAGAATGCGCTCGCTAAGCTCTTGGTCGAAGTTGGCCACCTCATCGCCCGCGGCCCTGATGTCGTTCTCGCACCAGATGCGTCATTTGTCTCGAAGGGGCAGATAGATGCGTCTGGCTTTCGGAAGCACGGCTTTCTGCCCATCGTGCCCTCGCTAGCAATCGAAGTCGTCTCCATCGGCGACCTCGACCCCGAAGTCGCCGAAAAAGTCGACCGCTACCTGGCGGCCGGAGTCGACCGCACCTGGATCGTTCGTCCCAAACGCCTCACCGTTACCGTCTTCCAGGATGCAACCTCGCGGATCATCGGCATTGACGGGTCACTCACCAGCGAAGACGCAGGCTTCACAGTCGCCGGCTTCGATCTGCCGGTGGTCGAACTCTTTCCTGACTCTAAGAGCCCGGCGCTGACGACCTGATTCGCTTTGGCGTAATCCTCACCACAATCCAGTCATCGGCCATGCGCTTCCAGGCGGGCAATACCGTGCGATTCTTTTCGGCCGTGTAGTAACGCTGCGCCAGGCGATTGGCCAGGTCCCAGCCGCCTGCTGACTCGATCGTCGCCGTACCTTCGATCGTCACCCACGCCTCTGGCACGCCCACGCCCTCTTCAACGGAAAGCGCAACTGAAGGGTGCAGGCGAATGCGCGCCACTTTCGGACTGGACTTGTGCGTAAACAACGCTGCAATCGCGCCATCCCATTCGAACCAGACCGGCACGATGGTCGGTGAGCCATCCCGTGTCAGGGTGGCGAGCTTGGCGATCCGCGTCTCGTGCAGAAATGCGTCCCGTTGTTCCGGCGTCATCTCGGTCATCAGGCCAGCCCCTGCCACGGCGGCGCATCGCTGGGACGCCGCATCCACTCCAGCACGAACGGGTTGTGCGCTTTTTCGTAACCCACGGACGTCTCCTCCATGTGTCCTGGCAGGACTGCTGTATCGTCCGGTAGCACCAGCAGCCGCTCGCAGATGCTCGCCATCTCCTCGTCCAGACTCCCGCCCGGCAGGTCTGTCCGCCCGATAGAACCGCGAAACAGCGTGTCGCCGCTGAACAGCAGGCCTTCCGTGTAGTAGCTCACGCTTCCTGGCGTGTGGCCCGGCGTGGTGATCGCCTTCAACTGCAGCCCGGCCACTTCCACAATGTCCCCGTCACTGACGAACTGGTCCGGGTCTGGCGGCCCTTGCTTGATATCGAGCCCAAACCTCGCGGCCGCTCCTTTCCACCCGTTCCGCAGCAAGTCCAGGTCGCTTTCATGCAGCAGGAACTTCGCTCCGGTCGCCGCCTGTACGCCCTGCACGCCGAGGATGTGATCGATGTGCGCGTGAGAGTTGGCGATGTACTTAATCGTCACCCCCATATCGCGCGAGAGGGCGAGCACCTCGTCCGGCTGGTCGCCGGGATCGATGCAGATCGCCTCGCCCGTCCGCCGGTTGCCGACGACCCAGCAGTTCTCCTGAAACACCCCTACAACGATCCCACGGACCATCAGTTCGTTCGCAACTTCCATGCGCCATAGCCTACAGGCTTTGTCGAGAACGTTGGCTCCACCCGTTGCGTGTACCTCTTGCCACCGTAGAACGTGAACGATGGACTGGCTCGAACTCGCGACGATAGTGCTGCTGGCCGGCGCGGCGTCGTTCGCGCAAGCCTTGAGCGGCTTCGGGTTCTCGCTGCTCATCGTTCCCCCGCTCGCGCTCGTGGTTGGGCCGAAGGAAGCGGTGGTGATGGCCAACCTGATGGGCATGATGTCTAGCTCGCTGACGCTCACCAGCATGCACGACGCCGTGGACTGGCGACTCGGCGGGCGGCTGTTGGCGAGCGCCGCCGTGGGTATGGTCGGCGGGCTGGCGGTGCTCATCTTCGTCGATCCAACGGCACTCCAGATCATCATCGCCATCGTGGTGCTGGTGGCGACCACGCTCATCTGGCGGGGCATTCACCTCAAGGCCCAGAACCGTGCGTTGGATTTCGTCGCGGGCTTCGTCAGTGGCGTCCTGAACACATCGACGTCAATGTCTGGCCCGCCGCTGGTGCTCTACCTCCAAAACCGTGGGATGACTCCTGGTCAGTTCCGGGCAACGCTCAACGCTTTCTTCCTCGCCAGCGGGGCGGTCGCCACCGTGCTTTTCGTCATCGGCGGCCGCATCGGCGCCTACGAACTGGGTGCCGCCGCCGCTTCTACTCCGCTGGTGGCCCTGGGCTGGCTCGGAGGGCACCGCCTGTTCCACCGGCTGGATGCCGCCCAGTTTCGAAGGGTCGTCGTCGGGGTGCTGTTCCTCAGCGCCTCAATCGCCCTGGTCGGCGCGTTCTTCAAGTAGAAGGCGCCGCCGCCGTCTCCAGACGAATCCGCGCGCGCAACGCTTCGGGCAGGAATCGCATGGACCACGCGGCCGCCAGCCAGACTGTCAGTACCGCGGCCTGGAGAAGGAGCGGCGAGTCGTAGCGGTCGCGGTGGATGAGCACCAGCGCGAACAACGCAACGGCTGCTGGAACGAACAGACCCGCGCGCACTCGCCCCCAGCCTCCGACGCAGTCGAGTCCAGTCATCGCCAACAGCGCTAGCGCCGGGTAGCCCAGCACCAGCAAGCGTTGCGTGTCGGTCGCGAAAAGTAGCTGCGAATAAACCAACAGAAAGAAGGGTGATAACCGCAACGCGAACAACGGCGCACGCGCCGCACCAATCAGCGCCAGGCCCAGCACAGCGAGCCCGAACGGGTCCGTGAAATAGGAGTCAAAATCGCCCCACGCTCGGTCGCCCCAACGGAACTCGCGCCCGATGTCGTTGAAACGGTCTATGTAACTGTACGGCGGGAAGATCTCGGGGAAGCGCGAGATCACCGGCGGCATGGTTCCGATGTACCGCAGGTCGCCATTTGCCTCGGGGATCAGCAGTCGTAGGCCCACTAGGACCACCAGCGCGGGCGCCACCACCAGCAGCGTCGTCCGCAGCTGTCGCCGATCGAGCAGCGATCGCGCGTTCAGGGTGTAGAACAGCGGCGCGGCGAACAGAACGCTCTCCTTCGCCAGCACGCCGGCGGCCAGCGTGACCGCCATCTCCAGCGGACGTTTGCGAACCGCAAAGATCATCGCCATCACCAGGAATAACGTGCCCAGCGCGTCCGGCACCCAGAAGTCGCTGACAACAAACTTCGGTCCCCAACCAAGCGAGAAGAAGAGCAGCGCGGCAATCACCCCGTGCGCCCGTGAAAATCCGCCAGCTCGTACGAGCGCATAGATCGCAGGGCCGAGCGCGACGAGAGTCGCGAACGTGACCGTCATGAAGCTCGCCTGGAGGCTGAATGGCGACGCGCCGGCCAACGCAGGCTCAAGCACGCGCCAGCAGTACGGCGCCAGGCGAAATTCGAAGATCCCGCGACGCGCCATTTCTATATAGAGGTGGCGGTCCCAGCCAGGGTCCGCGAATGCTGCCGTGCCCACAGTCTTCAGGTCTGTGCGAAGCGCGAGCAGCCCCACCGAAAGTGCTGAACCAAGGAGCACCAGAACGTATTCCGCCAACCACGGAGGCATCGCCTCGCGAAGCCGCCGTTTCCATCCATAGCCTCCGCCCCCCGCGAAGGCCGGCGTCGCTTCCCCGCGTGCCTGCATGGCCTGTACGCTACCGCCGCATGGACTGGCACGATACCCCTGAGCTGCTGACCCGCGTGGACCTCCGCGATCCACAGTTCAAAGCAAACCGCGCCGCGAGCCTCGCGCTCGTCGCGGACCTCCGCGAACGCCTCAACCGCGTGGCCCTCGGAGGCGGCGAGGAGTACGTCAAACGTCACCACGAGCGCGG
>JBBQGT010000065.1:0-18054 GCA_038323265.1 Tepidiformales bacterium | reverse complement strand
GCTCCGGTGGCCGTTTCTCGGTCCTCGATGAACTCCCGGAAGCGCTTCAGATCGCCGTTGACGCGTCGCGACATGAAGCCAAGCTTGTCGCCGAGGGTTTCGAGCATGCCCGTCGGGTCGTAGCTCATATCGAGCATGATGCGCGTGGAGCTTTCACCAGTGGGCATGAACTGGACGATTCCGGCGTTGAGTTCGCCATCGAGCGAGGACCAGACGATGCGTTGGTCTGGCACCTGCTCCTTGATTTCCGCGTCCCATTCCTTTTCGTGGCCGCCCACTTCGGCCTTCCAGTGCAGCCGGCGGTCGTCCAGCTGTTGCACTTCGTGCACGCCTTCCATGAATTTTGGAAACTCTTCGAATTGAGTCCACTGGCTGTAGACCGTGGAGACTGGCACGTCCACTTCTATGTCCGCGTGTACCTGGGCCATATGCTGATCGCCTCCGTTGTGATGTTCGGATCACCGTAGCCGGGCCGAAGGCGAGGAATAGTCACAGGCTGGCGCAAGCTGTTACGAATGTATGCCGACAAGCGCCCGCTCTTTAACAGGACCGTCAGGGCATAAAGACGTCGTAGCGGAATACGGGGCGCGCAGCCTCGTCCCCGACCTTCACACCGGTGTTGATCTGCACACCGTTAATCAGAAGGCCAATCTCACTACCCACTTCGTTTATGCAGGGCGGTTGCTGGCCCTGACCGCCCGCGGCGTAGAGCACCCGGTAGCCGCCGGCGGCCAATGAGTATTCGCCGGGGCCGGGCTTGCCATCGAAGGTCATCGTGACCAGCGTTTCAGCGGGTGCTTGCAGGCCGCCAATCGCCAACAGGCCGAGCACAGCATTAGGCGGAGAGGGCGCGCCCGTAGTGGAAGGGCCGCAGTAGCCGGGGCCGGGCGGGGGCGGCGGGCGGCGCGTTGCCGTCACCGGCGGCGCGGCCGATTCGGCGTCATGGGCCAGCATGGGCAGAACCGCACGCTGAGGAAACTCCGAGGACCGCCCTGTCCCAGCGCGCAGGAGCGAAGTGCCAAACAGGGCGAACAGGACGAGGGTCAGAGGGAGTAGCCGGTGCATGTCTCCCATGGTGGTGGGCGGGACGCCGAACGGACAAGTCAGAAGCGGCTGCCAGCCGGGGCGACGCCGCTCGCCGGACGGTGTTTGCAAACGACCAATTCGCGAGCGGACTGCAATCCCCTGTGGCCACTCCGACAGGCTGCTGGACGGGACGAACCCGTAGGCTGCTGCCACCGGTAGGAGTATTCGACGATGCGAGACGCCCAGCTCCACGGCAAACTCGAAGACTGCCCAGCCGATGCCGCACGGGCAGCCGGGCTGCGCTACGTGTCTGACACTGCACCCGGAATTCGGCGTGTGCGTCGAGGCGGACACTTTCGCTACGTCGGGCCGGATGACACCATCACCACCGATGCCGAACGGCTGGCGCGCATTCAAGCCCTAGTCATCCCGCCGGCCTGGGACGACGTGTGGATCTGCGCAGACGCGCGGGGGCACCTCCAAGCAACCGGGCGAGACTCTCGCGGCCGCAAACAGTACCGCTACCACACAAAATGGCGGACCGTCCGGGACGAGACGAAGTACGATCGCATGGTCGCTTTCGGCGAAGCACTGGAAGGCATCCGAGAACAAACTGCGAAGGACCTGGCGCTTCCGGGGCTGCCCCGCGAGAAGGTCCTCGCCGCGGTCGTTCGTTTGCTCGAGTCGAGCCTTATCCGCGTTGGCAACGCGGAGTACGCGCGAGACAACAAGTCGTTTGGACTGGCGACGATGCGCGACCGTCACGTCGATTTCGAAGGCACGACGATCGAATTCAGCTTTCGCGGCAAGAGCGGCAAACGCCACAGCATCGCGGTGCGGGATCGGCGGTTGGCGAACGTGGTGCGGCGCTGCCGCGATATTCCCGGCCAGCAACTCTTCCAATACATCGACAAGGCGGGCGAGCGGCAGTCCATTGACTCCGCCGACGTCAACGCCTACCTCCAGGAGGTCACCGGCGAGACGTTCACCGCCAAAGACTTCCGTACGTGGGCTGGTACGGTCCTGGCTAGCCTCGCCTTACAGGAATTCGCATCGTTCGATAGCGAAGCTGAGGCCAAACGGAACATTGTGCGGGCCGTGGAGCGCGTCGCCGAGCGCCTGGGGAACACGCCGACCATCTGCCGTAAGTGTTACATCCACCCGGCCGTTCTCGATGCCTATCTGGAGGGGGCCACCCTGCGCACACTGCAGGCCCGCAGTCGCGAATCGCTGGATGTGAATGCCGTGCTGCGCGCGGAGGAAGCGGCAATACTCGGCCTGCTGCGGCGACGCCTTTCGCAGGCAGGACGGAGTGCCGCCAAGCGAAACCGCGCAGTCAAAGTGCAAAAACGTTAACGCTCGCGGCATGGTTGTTACACTTTTGAAATGTCCGCCGCATGCCGCTTTTGTACGCGGCACAGGGGGCGCGGGTTACCTTTGGTAGAGTCTCCGCTCAGGCGAAAATCGAGGCTCAGGAGTAGGAACCATGATGACGCAAGAGTCCCCCGCCCGAACCGCCCAGACCTGTATTTTCTGCCTGCTCCCGGTCGAAGGTTCGGATGATGCGGTTACCATCGCCGCAGTGCTGCTTGCACATCAGACGTGCACCAAGCGGGCTCGCTAGAGCCAACCGCTTCGCCTACGGAGGCGCATGGAGGAATCCAATGACCACCGCACCGACGTGCATCATTGCTTATGCCAGCGAACACGATAAGTACCCGGCCCTCGGCAAATTAGCCATCGAAACGGCGCAATCCGCGCACGCGAAGTTGATCCTATACGACATTGATGCAGCGACGCTTTTCGCCTCGCCCACTCCCACAGCGTGGTCCGGCGAACGTCCGGACGAAGATGTGCCGAACATGATGGATCCAGCAGACCTGGAGGCAGCGGGCCGCGAATCCTTGGCCCGGCAGGTGACGGCGGCACGCAGCGCGGGCGTCGATGCCTACGGCTGGTTGCCGAGCACCAAAGGCAGCGACGGGCTCGCGGAGTACGCTGACGAGGTTGGTGCGGACCTGATCATGATGCCTCACGACCTTGCCGAGCCGAGCCTTTTCGAACGGTTGCGGGGAGCGTCTGCCGCGGCTGCCGTGCGGGACGTGCATCGCCCCATCCTCGTGGTGAACGAACGCGGCGAGTCCGAGTACAAGTAGAAGCCGGGCTTGGCTTAGCCCCGCCCGCGCGCAGCGCAGAGGACCGTCTCTGACAGGGTCACACCACCCAAACGCGACTCAAGGCGCTGCAACGTTTCTGCAACACGAATCCGAACGCCATACGGCGCAGCCACAACGGCCAGCGTTTTACGGTGATTCTACCCCAGCGGGACCATTTGGAGGGCGATACACGACATGGTTGTCTACTCTGCGACACGTGCACCCGAGACCACGAAACAGGACACGCTCTATGCACTTTGGAGCCTCCTGCGGGATGCCAGGGAACAGCCTTTCGAAGCCGAGGACAGCCACAAGTGGCGCGAAGCCCTTGCCTCCTACGCCGTGCGCATTGATGGCATGCTCCGCCGGGACGGCGCCCCCTACGCCCTGACAACGGCCTGTGACGCGCTCGTCCGCGACATCGCCGCCATCGACGAACCAACGATCCTTGACGTGATCCACGTTTCCGAGCAGCTCATCCAGATGGAGATGAACGTGGCGCGGATGCGCAATCAGTACTCAGGCAGCGGACGAGGTGAACTGTAATGGTCGCCAAACCGCAATCGCGCAAGCCCGTCCCCGTCCGCTCCGAAACCGCGGGCAAGATGGACCACCGCCACGAGTGGGTTGTGGATGTGGCGACGGGGCGAATAGCGCGCGGGGAGTGCCCAGCATGCGCATCGGAAACCACTGCAGCGGCAGATTCGCAGCGAGAATGACGGGATTCCAGCCGGGGCACGCCACCGAACTGCTGCCTCCGCCGGATGGTCCACCCCGGCCGACGATCGAAATAACGGGATCGGGTAGTGACCGCGCGCCCATCAAGGGCACGCTTGGCGAACGCGTTAAGGTCGAAGCGATCGTCCTCGCCGAAGGCCACGACCAACTCGATTGCGCGGTCCTATATCGTGAGTCTGGCGGGCGCTGGCAGTCATCGGCGATGGTCCCCGGCGAAGAAGACCGCTGGGTTGGCAGCTTCATTCCCGACGTGCTCGGGCGCTACGAATATACAGTCGAGGCGTGGATCGACCGGTACGGCAGCTGGCTTGCAGCCGCGGAGAAACGCTTCGCCGCAAACGTCCTGATGCCCGTCCATCTTGCCGTTGGGGCAGCTCTGATCACCGAGGCGGCGGCGTTTGCAGGTGGCAAACCCGAACTTGAGGCGGCCGCAGAGGCTCTCCGCAAGGACGTCCCCGGCGCGGCCATCGAAGCGGCGCGTTCCGTTGAGCCGCTGATGAAAACGCTGCAGCCCCGTGGACCGGTTACGCGATACGAGCCTGCCGTGAGTGTCCAGGTAGAACGCGAACGGGCGCGGCATGGCTCTTGGTATGAACTTTTCCCGCGCTCATGCGGGCCGGCCGACGTGCACGGGACGTTCGCTGACGCCGGGGCGTGGCTCCCGTACGTCGCTTCCATGGGCTTCGACATCGTTTACCTGCCACCGATTCATCCGATCGGCGTGACGCAGCGCAAGGGGCGAAACAATTCGACAACGGTCGAGCCGGGCGACCCCGGCAGCCCGTGGGCCATTGGCTCGGCGGATGGCGGGCACGACGCAATCAATCCCAACCTCGGCACCATCGACGACTTTCGCCGGTTCGTCGCGAGCGCAGCGGAGCACGGATTGGAAGTGGCGCTGGACATTGCGTTTCAGTGCTCGCCAGACCATCCGTGGGTCACTCAACACCCTGCGTGGTTCAAGCACCTGCCGGATGGCTCGATAGCCTACGCCGAGAATCCGCCAAAACGCTACGAGGACATCGTCCCACTGAACTTTGAGAGCGCCGAATGGCGCCGGCTGTGGGTGGCGCTGCGCGATGTGGTGCTTTTTTGGGCGGATGAGGGCATCCGCACATTCCGCGTCGATAATCCCCATACCAAGCCTTTCCCGTTTTGGGAATGGCTTATTACCGAGGTGCAGGCGGCCCACCCGGACGTCATCTTTCTGGCGGAAGCGTTCACGCGGCGCGAGGTGATGCGGCGGCTGGCAATGGCCGGCTTCAGTCAGTCCTACACCTACTTCACGTGGAAGAACACGAAGAGTGAGATCATCGAATTCATCACCGAACTGCAAGCGCCCGGGACGCGCGGGTTCCTGCGTCCGAACGTTTGGCCGAACACTCCGGACATCCTGCACGAATACCTGCAAGACGGCGGCAGGCCCGCATTCGCCGTCCGATTCCTATTGGCGGCCACCCTTGCAGCGAACTACGGCATCTACGGCCCAGCCTTCGAATTGTGCGAGTCCCGCCCGGTCGTGCGCGGGAGCGAAGAATATCTGGACTCAGAGAAGTACCAACTGCGAAGCTGGGATGTGACTAAAACCAGCGGCAGTCTCCGACCTCTCATCACACAGGTAAACAACATCCGGCGCGCACATCCCTCTTTGCTAAACGATAGTTCCCTGGTGTTCTGTGAAACGAGCAGCGACCAGGTGATTGCCTACGTCAAAGGCGAACCTGCGGGCGAACGAGTGTTGACGGTGATCAACCTCGACCTGGGAAAGCCGACGAACGGTTGGGTAGACTTGCCGGCCGTGCCCGCCACGCCCTTCGGCAGCGTCGAACTGTTGGCTGGCGGGACGCTTGCCTGGGACGGTACACGCGCCAACGTTTCGCTGAATGACCCCGCGCTTCCGGCGATCATCGTGGCCTTGCGATGAGGGGTTCCGCCAGTAGCAGCGGAAACACGGCCCGAGGCCGCCGCTCGGCTGAAGAGGACGCTACACCCGCTTCGGACGAGCCTGACCCGCTGTGGTACGTCGATGCGATCATTTATGAAGTTCATATCCGCGCCTTTTCCGATGGCAATGCGGACGGGATCGGCGACTTCCAGGGCCTGACGAGCAAGCTGGACTACCTCCAGGAACTGGGCGTCAACACACTTTGGCTTCTGCCGTTTTATGTCTCGCCATTGCGTGACGATGGGTACGACATCGCGGACTACCGGCGCATCCACCCGGACTACGGCAGCATGCGCGATTTTCGCCGCTTCCTGGCGGCGGCTCACTCCCGCGGCCTGCGGGTAATCACGGAACTTGTGCTGAATCACACGTCCGATCAGCACGCATGGTTTCAGAAATCGCGAGAGGCCCCAAAGGGCAGCGCTGCGCGCGACCGATACGTTTGGAGCGACAACGCAAGCGAGCTAGCCGGCACCCGCATCATCTTCACAGACTCGGAGCGTTCGAACTGGACGTGGGATCCGGTGGCCGGCGCCTACTACTGGCATCGCTTTTACAGTCACCAACCAGACCTCAACTTCGACAACCCCAAGGTACGCGAGGAGATGCTCGAAGTCGTGGACTTCTGGCTCGGCGAGGGCGTCGATGGGCTGCGATTGGACGCCGTGCCCTACCTCTTTGAGCGCGAAGCCACGACCTCCGAAAACCTGCCAGAGACGCACGAGTTTCTCACGGAACTGCGCCACCACGTCGATTCCAACTTCCCGGGACGAATCCTCATTGGCGAGGCGAACCAGTGGCCTGAAGACGCCGCGCAGTATTTCGGCGCGGGCGATGAGTGCCACATGCTGTTCCACTTTCCGCTGATGCCGCGGCTCTTCATGGCGATCCGCATGGAAGACGCCTTCCCGATCATCGATATCCTCGATGTGACCCCTGCACCGCCTCCGGGAGGGCGCTGGGCCGTCTTCCTTCGCAACCATGACGAGCTAACGCTGGAGATGGTGACCGACGAAGAGCGCGACCACATGTATCGCGCCTATGCCGAGGATCGGCGGGCGAGGATCAACGTCGGCATCCGGCGGCGGCTGGCGCCGCTGCTCGGAGGCGATCGGCGGCGCCTGGAACTGATGAACGCAATCCTGTTCTCGCTTGAAGGCACGCCTGTGATCTACTACGGGGACGAGATCGGCATGGGCGACAACATCTATCTCGGCGACCGCGACAGCGTGCGCACGCCGATGCAGTGGAGTGCGGACACGAATGCCGGCTTCTCCCAGGCAAACCCGCAGAAGTTGTACCTGCCGGTGAACGTTGGTTCGCAATACCACTACGAAGCGCTGAATGTGCAGACGCAACAAGCGCGCGGGTCACTGTTGGACTGGACGAAGCGGATCATCGCGCTGCGCAAGCGCCATCGCGCGCTGAGCCGTGGGTCGATGCAAATGATCACCACGGACAACCGCAAGGTGCTGGCCTTCGTGCGAGAGTACGAGGGCGAGCAGGTGTTGGTGGTTGCCAACCTCGCGCGCTTCGTGCAGGCCGTCCATCTGAACCTGCAGGCTTACGCCGGATCGGAGCCGCTGGAACTTTTCGGCCAGGCGCGCTTCCCGATCATCGGTGATGCGCCGTACTTCCTCTCGCTTGGGCCTCAAACGTTCTTTTGGTTCTCGCTGCGGCGGCGCGGCGCGAGCGGCCCGGTTGTGTCGCCCAGGGCGATCAGCGGCATCGACCGTCCGCGGCTGGCAGCCAAGGACTGGGAATCCGTCTTCGGACCGGTCCGATCGGGCGAAGCGGAGGCGATACTCCTTGCGTATATGCGCGGCCAGCGCTGGTTCAGGGGCAAATCGCGCGCCGTTCGCCGGGCAACGATCACGGGGGTCATCCCGATCGGCGGGAAGCCGCTGATGGCTGTCTACGTCATCGTCATGTTCGAATACGTGCACGGGGAATCGGACGAATACGGCATGTTCATCACCGCTCTCGCCGGCGATCGGGCCAGCGAAGTGGCGCACAACGCGCCAGCATCGGTGATCGCCGATGTCGATGTCCCCGGTGGGCTGCTGACGCTCGTCGATGCCCTCGTCCTGCCGGAGGTGACGCGTAAGCTACTCGCCTACTTCCGGGGGCGCCGTTCGTTCTCCAGCGAGGAGCGTTCAATGAACGTCAAGCCGCTGCGCCGCCTGCCACTCGACGCGGAAACCTGGACACCGCGCGTCCACGGCGGCGAACAGACGAACACCTCGGTGATGTACGCCGATCAGCTGATGCTCAAGCTCGTGCGGCGCATCGAGCCGGGCACCAACCAGCAGGTAGAACTCGAGCGGTTCATCGCCGGTACATCGTTCGCGCCGCACGCACCGCAGGTGGTGGGCACCGTTGAGGTCGCGTCAGCGCGAGGAGGGAACGCGGCAACGGTCGCCATCCTCGAAACGCAGGTTACTCACCAGACGGATGGCTGGACCTTTGCGCTGGACCGGGTGACGACGTTCCTTGAAGCGGTCGCCCACAAACCAGCGCCCACCGCCGAAGCCCAGCAAGAGGCAGCGCTCGCCGAGCACGCGCCGCTGTGGATGGACCTCGTCGGCGTCCTAGGCCAGCGGACGGCGGAGATGCACATGGCGCTCGCCTCGGCGCCTGCATCGAACGCGGACCTGGCGCCGGAGGCGCACACTTCGTTCTCACGCCAGGCGCTGGCGCACAATTTGCGCTCGCGGGTCCGCGAAACTCTCTCATTGTTACGCGCCGCTGCTCCATCGCTCCCGGAACCGGCGAAAAGCCTCGCAGCGCAGGTGCTCGCGGAGGAGGCGACGATCAAGCGGCGGCTGGCCGCGGGCGCGAGGCGACCGTTCGCCGGACGGCGCATCCGTTGCCATGGCGACTATCACCTCGCCCAGTTCCTGATCAACGGACGGGACATTGTCGTCATCGATTTCGAAGGCGAGCCGGGGCGAACGCTGGGCGAACGCCGGGCCAAGCGATCGCCGCTGTACGACGTGGCGAGCATGATCCGCTCATTCCACTACGCTCGGGCCAATGGACTGACGGCGTTGGTAGAGGCCGAGCGTAAACCGGCGAACGTGCCCCTAAGCCAGCTCGAGGGATGGTCAAGGGTCTGGAGGACCTGGAGTGAGCGCCGCTTCCTGCGCACGTATGAGGCGACCATCGTTGGCAGCGGCATCCTTTCGGATACCGCCGAAGAGATGTCCGTGATGCTCGGCGTGCTGGTGATGGAAAAAGCGCTGTACGAAGTGGCCTACGAAATCGATACCCGCCCCACGTGGGCGCATCTGCCGTTGGAAGGCATCCTGGAGTGCCTCCACGACCCGCGCTACCTTGGCAACGCCGACTCGCCTCTGTAGACAGCACCGCTAATCTCGCTGCACCCGAACATTCGCCATCGCAAGAAGGACACCTAAAGTGAGAATGCCCGGCGCTCGACAGTACCCCGGCACCCCGGCTCCGCTCGGCGCTACGTGGGACGGCAGCGGCGTGAACTTTGCGCTTTTCAGCGAAATCGCCGAGCGCGTAGAGCTCTGTCTTTTCGAAGAGGCATACGGCGCCACCCAGGCGGTGCGGATCGAATTGACGGAAAAGACGGACAACGTCTGGCACACGTACTTGCCCGAGGCCCGGCCGGGGCTGCTCTACGGCTACCGCGTGCATGGCCCCTACGACCCCGAACGGGGGCTGCGTTTCAACCCGGACAAGTTACTGCTGGACCCGTACGCCAAGGCGATTACTGGTAGGGTCCTCTGGTCCGATGCGATGTTCGGCTATCAGCTTGGCAGCGGGGATGACCAGATATGCGATTCCACCGACAGCGCGCCCGGGATGCCAAAGGCGGTCGTGATTGAACCGGGTTTCTCGTGGGGGGATGACCGGTTGCTGCGAACGCCGTGGCACGACACGGTGATCTATGAGGCTCACGTCAGAGGGCTGACGAAGCTGAACCCGCGTGTCCCGGCCGAACTGCGGGGGACGTACAGCGGCCTCGCCCACCACAGTGTAATTACGTACCTCCAGCATCTCGGCATCTCGGCGATTGAGTTGATGCCGGTACATCACTTCGTGGACGATAAGCAGCTGGTGGACCGCGGGCTGAAAAACTACTGGGGCTACAACACCATCGGGTTCTTCGCCCCCGACATCCGCTACAGCTCCAGCGCCGTGCCCGGTGCTTCCGTGAACGAATTCAAGACGATGGTGAAAACGTTCCACAAGGCTGGGATCGAGGTGATCCTCGACGTCGTCTACAACCACACCGCGGAGGGCAACCACCTGGGGCCGATGCTCTCGTTCCGGGGAATCGACAACCCGGCCTACTACCGGCTGGTGGAGGGCGACCAGCGCTATTACCAGGACTTCACGGGCACAGGCAACACGCTGAACATGCGCCACCCGCGCACCATTCAGATGATCATGGACAGCCTGCGGTACTGGGTGTTGGAGATGCACGTCGATGGCTTCCGCTTCGACCTTGCCTCCGCCCTGGCGCGCGAATTGCACGCGGTTGACCGCCTGAGTGCCTTCTTCGACATCATTCACCAGGACCCGGTGCTCTCCCAGGTGAAACTCATCGCCGAACCCTGGGACGTGGGCGACGGCGGCTACCAGGTGGGCAACTTTCCTGTTCTCTGGACGGAGTGGAACGGCAAGTATCGCGATAGCATGCGCAAGTTTTGGAAGGGCGACGCCGGCCAGATCGGCGAAGTGGGATACCGGCTTACGGGCAGCAGCGACCTGTACGAGCAGAGCGGGCGCAAGCCGTACGCCAGCATCAACTTCATCACGGCGCATGACGGATTCACGCTGAACGACCTGGTGAGCTTCAATTCGAAGCACAACGAAGCCAACGGCGAAGGGAACAACGACGGCGCCAACGACAACAACAGTTGGAATTGCGGCGTGGAAGGTGAAACGGAGGACGCCGAGATCCTGCGGTTGCGCGGCCAGCAGATGCGGAACCTTATGGCCACGCTCGTCCTCAGCCAGGGCGTGCCCATGATCTTGTATGGGGACGAGGCTGCTCGCACGCAAAAGGGCAACAACAACGTGTACTGCCAGGACAACGAACTTTCGTGGGTGTCGTGGGACTGGGGGCCGGCTGAACGAGATATGCTGGAATGGACGAGCCGGATGACGAACTTTCGCCGCGCGCATCCGGTGCTGCGCCGCCGAAAGTTCTTCCAGGGCCGCCCGGTGCGGGGCGTAACAACCCGCGACATCGTGTGGTACAGCCCGGATGGCTCCGAGATGTCCGAAGCGGCCTGGCACGACCCGGAGCGGCGATCGCTGGGCATGTGGCTGGCCGGTGATGCGCCGGATCTTCGGCACGCGTCACAGGAACCGCTCAATGCCAACACGGTACTCGTCCTCGTCAACGCGGGCTTCCAGGACGTGGACTTCCGGCTTCCAGCAACGCCGCGTGGGTATCGCTGGTCACTTGCCTTCGACAGCAGCCGCCCAGAGCAGCAGGACGGTGACGTCCAAATCCGAGGACGGAGGCTCTACCGCCTGGCGGGCCGCGCCATCGCCGCGCTGGTGCACCCATCCGCGGCGGCGGACAACCCCTCGTTCGAGACCGTTTAGCGATCCTCGGGGCCCGCTCCCACAAAGGCGGCGCTACACGGTGGGAGAGTAAGCACCCCCTGGTTGATTCCGGGCGAGCCGCCGATCCCGCCAAAACGGCTCTCGTTGGTGTGGATGAAAACCCGCGCCTCAGCGGTGTTGTTCAATTGCAGCGCAGCTTCCGCGCCGAAGTTCACCGCCAGCCAGCGATCACAATCGCCGGCCGAAAAGCGGAAGAGCGTGGCGCGGCCGGTAGTCTTCGCTTCGATCGGTAGTCGCTGCTGACGATACGCCCGCAGGACCGGGTCGGTCGCGCGGATGTCGAGCAGTTGACGGTGGTAATCGACGGCCAGCATCCCCAGACCGAATTTCGCCTCATCGCGCCTCAACTTTGAACGCTCGAAGGTGAGCGGATCTTGGGGGTCAGGGATCGATTCTCGCAGCCCTTCATCTTCAAACGCCTTGAACTGTGCGAAATCGCGACGACGGCCCTCCGTAACCTGCCGGCCGAGCTTAGGCGGATGATTGGTGAAGTAGAGAAAGGGCGTGGAAGCGAGGAACTCTTGGCCCTGGAAGAGCAGCGGCGTTTGCGGCAGCAGCAGGAGCAGCATGGTGGCGGCGAGCATGTCCGAGCGCGAAGAGGCGTTGTTCATCCGGTCGCCGAAGGGCCGGTTGCCCACCTGGTCGTGATTTTGCAGGCAGTAGAGGAAGGCGCCCCAGGGCCAGCACCGGGCTGGCGTTCCGCGTTTGGCGCCCTCTCCGGGGTCGAATTCGCCCTCGTAGAGAAAGCCGCGGCGGACGGTATCCGCGAGCTTCAACATGCTGCCGTCGTAGCCCATGAAGTAGCCCGCCCGGTCGTCGAACAGCGCGGTGTGCATACTGTGGTGGAAGTCATCCGCCCAAACAGCATCAAAACCAAATCCCCCGGCATCCAGGGGCGTGGCGTAGCGCACGTCGTTTTCGGGCGTTTCAGCCATCAAGTAGGGGGATTGGACGGTGCGCGACTTCGTGCGCAGGGTGCTGGCGATTTCCGGAAGGATGTGTTGGGGGGAGGAATCAATGAGCGTGTGGGTGGCGTCCAGCCGGAACCCATCGATGTGGTATTCGTGCGCCCAGTGCAACAGGTTCTCGACCAGGAAAGTGCGCACTCCCTCTGCGCCAGGCCCGTCGAAGTTCATCGCGGGGCCCCAGGGAGTGACGTGTGCTCTGCTCAGGTACTCGTTCGAAAACAGCCCGGTGTAGTTGCCTTCGGGTCCGAAGTGGTTGTAGACGACATCCAACACCACGGCCATATTCGCTTCGTGGGCGGCGTTGACGAACTTTCGAAGCCCCTCGGGGCCGCCATACACCGCCGCCGGGGCGAACAACTTCGTGCCGTCGTAGCCCCAGTTCCACTTGCCGGGAAAGGTGGCCACGGGCATCAACTCCACGGCGGTGATGCCGATCGCTCGCAGTTCGGCCAACACTCCGGCCGCCGATTCGAAAGTGCCTCCCGCGGTAAGCGTGCCGATGTGGCATTCGTAAAGCACGAGGTCTTCGAAATCGGGCGCAACCCAGGCGTCGTCCGACCAGACGAAGGCCTTCGGGTCGACCACTTCGCTCAAGCCGTGGACGCCGTCGGGCTGGCTGCGCGAGCAGGGGTCCGGAAACGGGCCCTCTCCGTCGATGCGGTAGCCGTAGCGAGTGCCTGGGCCAACCTCCGGGCGGTAAGCCTCGCGGTAGCCGTTCTTCGCGCGCTTTAATTCGAAGGCCCGTTCGCCTTCGCCGTCTTGGAGGATAAGTTCGATGCTCTTAGGCTTCGGCGCCCAGACGCGGAAGTACGTGCCGCCCCGATCGTCAGGAATAGCACCCAGCGATGGTTGCCAACTGCCGCGGGTCACGCGGGTCAATGCGCTGCTGCCTCGATGAGCACAGCTACGGGAAACTGCGCGAGAACCTCACCGGCGTTCAGTGAGTCGCATCCGCCGTGTTCCTGGCCCGTGAGCCAGTTCGTCCAGCCGGTACTGCGACCGGGGAGTGGGAGCAAGGTGTTGTCGAACGTCCCTGGCTGGAGGTTGCCCTGCACGTCCAGGAACCCTGCAACCACTCGCGGCACGGCGACGAGTACGCGACGACCGGCATGCTCGCGCAAGAAGCAGAAGAGATTCGCTCCGCGTTCGCCCGTGGCGATCACGGAGCGGTAGCCGCCGTTCGCAAACAGTTTTGACAGGTCGCCGCGGACCGCAAGCAGGCGCTTCGTCAGCCACGGCTTGGCATCCGGGGATGTCGGCAAAGGCGGGCTGGACATCCCCGCATGAGCAGCACGATGTAGGCCGTCGAGGTCCAGCGGACGCCGGTTATCGGGATCGGTGAGCTGGAAGATCGGCAGTTCGCTTCCCTGGTAGAAGTCTGGAAAGCCCGGCGCGGTGCACTTCAACGTCACCATCGCGAGGCTGTTCAGGGCAGCCGCCGGTTTAAGGCGCGCCACGAACCGGTCTAGCTGCGAAAGGAACGTCCCGCGACGGCGAGAATCGAGGATGTCCCGCACGAAGTCAAGGACCGCTTCTTCGTAGCGGCTATCCACTTTCATCCAGCTGGTCGCCAACTTCGACTCACGGAGCGCCTTGGTCATGTGTTCTTCGATGCGCGCGCGGAAGGTGGCGTCCGCGGTCCCTTCCCATGCCCCAACGAGCGTCTGGTAGAGGTAGTGCTCGGTGTCCGGGCTCGGCACCTCGCGGCCGTCTGCCTGGCGGCGCTTGCTGGCGTTCAAGCGCGACCAGGTGCGAGCGGCCAGTCCCCATTCGCGCGGCATCTCGCTCAGCACCGCGAGCCGGTTGCGGACGTCTTCGCTGCGTTTGGTGTCGTGCGTGCTGGTCGCCGACATGGCATCGGGCCACTCTTTTGCACGAGTCCTAAACCAGGCGTGGGCGCGATCTGGCGAGATGCCGTTCGAATCTGCTGCGCAACCGACATCGTTGAGGGCCAGCAGGCGGCTGTAGCGAAAGAGCGTGGTGTCCTCCACCCCCTTGGCCATTACCGGCGCACTCACTTGTTGGAAACGGCGCCTGAAATGAACCCACTGGGCGCGCTCGGTCTCGTTTTCGGGCTCTGGCGAAAGGAGGAGGACGCGCGTGAGAAAATCCATCGCTTCTGGCGTCACGTCTGGGTCACGCAGTACGGCGCGAGTGGCCGCGCCACGAATCCACGCTGCCTCGGTGGCATCCGTATTTCCGTCGTCGAAGTACGTGCGGTAGACGGGGAAGCTAGCAATGAGAGCTGCAATCGCCTCTCGTAGGCCCGCGAGCGTGTTATCGCGGTAGAGACGTCCACGCTGGGAGAGCCGGTGCAGCTGTAGGGCCAACACCGTCACTTCACCGGCGAACGAGCGCTCGGCGACGTGCTTACGGGCGGCGTAGGCGATGTCGTCGTAGACGTGTCTCGTGCCCGTAAAGGCGTCGTAGGCGCGGGCCAGCGCGCGAGCCCCGTTTGCGGAGATCAGCAGTTCTCCACAGACCGCGAGGAAGTCATAGCCGGTGCTGCCCGCGACCGGCCACGCTTGCAGCCGCTCATCCCGGGCGAGGATCTTTTCGACCCAGATTGGGCACCCCCCCTGGCCCGCTGGCGCGGCCTCGTCGAGGAGTTCGCGAAGCCGCAGGAGGTACTCGCCGGGCGCGTAGAGGCCGTCCACGTGGTCCACCCTCAAGCCGGTCGCGATACCGCCTCGCACCAGCCGGGCGATCAGTTCGTGCGTTGCCGTGAAGACCCGCGGATTCTCGGCGCGGAGGGCGGCCAGGCTGTTCACATCAAAGAACCGCCGATAGTTGATCTCCTCGCCCGAAACGCGCCAATAGGCCAACCGGTACGGCTGAGCAGCGAGCACCGCCTCGAGCTGATTGAAACTAGCTGAGTCTCCGACGCTGCCGCCGCACTCGGATAGCCGTTCGTCCATCCAGCCACGAATGGCCGGTTCGGCGGCAACGATGCGCGACATTCGCGCCAAGTCGTTGGCGGCGTCGGCCGGGCTCGTCGCCGCCAGCCCTTCGAGCAAGCCGGCCAGAGCGGGTAAAACACCGGGGTCGGAGAGTGCATCGCCCAGGCTCGAGGGAGGCAATCCGAGTGCCGTCAGGTAGCTTGACGGGTTCAACGGCAGCGATTGGTCGAAGTAACGCACCACCACCTCATCGCCGTCGTAGCCCAGTGACAGTTCGCCTGCCTCCAACGCTGCCCCAAACGGCCGTCCAAGACAGGGATAAACCAGCACGCCGGAAGGCATCTGCGGCTGCCCTTCCCAGTCAATATCGAAGAACTCGGCGAACTCCGAGCGCTGGCCAAAGCGCAGCACATCGCGCCACCACGGGTTCAAGGCACCCGCCACGCCGACGTGGTTGGGGACGATGTCCAGGATAAGGCCCATATCGTGCTGGCGGAGCGCGCCGTCCAGCGCGTAGAGAGCTTCGATGCCGCCAAGTTCGGGGCTTACGCGGTTGCTATCGATGACGTCGTAGCCGTGAGTGCTGCCCGGTGCGGCCGCGAAGATCGGCGAAAGATAAACGTGCGAAATGCCGAGGAGGGCGAGATCCGGCACGGCCAGCGCCGCATCGGCGAGCGTGAACTGTGCGCTTAGCTGCAACCGGTAGGTGGCGACTGGCGCCTTCGCGCGACGGCTCACGCGCGCTCCGCCAGGCCGTGTTGAATGTGCACTGGGTCACCCGCCATGCCTCCCAGCCTATGGTTTCGTGCTTGCGGCTGGCTTGCGTCGGCGATCGAGCAGCTTACAGACTCGTTGCGGATCCCGTGCAGCCGCTGTGCGCAGAATGCCGCTCGTACCGGCCATTGCCACGCCTTTGTTACGCCACTCCTTCGGATTGAAAGGCCCTACAAGGCGCCTAGGGGCCACCGTATCGGTGGCGAGGCCGGTCGCGCCGGTCTTCGCGTTTCTTGAGTTTCACGCCAGGAGTGCTCAGCCGCCACTGGCGGTTCGTAGTTAGGAGCCCGGATGCCCGCCATCCAGCAGAACCCGGTCGAGACGCCACACTCTTCAGACGGAGCGCAGGGTGCTCGTGCACGCAACGCACTTTACGAACTCGGACTCGCTGTAGCGCGTTCGCGTAGCCCGGAACAGATTTACGAGGCAGCGCTCGATTGTCTCGATGAGAGCCTGGAAGTCTCGCGCTCCGCAGTTCTCTTGTTCGATGAGCGCATGGTGATGCGCTTTGTCGCTTCGCGTGGCCTCTCCGACACCTACCGCAAGGCCGTCGAGGGGCACAACCCCTGGGCGTTGGGGACAGCTGACCCACAGCCGGTGCTCGTCCCCGACACAGGAGCCGATCCTGACCTCGTCTCACTCCGAGCGGTGCTCGGCAAAGAGGGCATCGCCGGCGTGGCGTTTATTCCCCTGTGCGTCGAAGGAGAACTGCTGGGGAAGTTCATGCTCTACTACGCAGCGCCTCACGCCTTTGAAGAGGAAGAGGTGGCGATTGCCCAGGGCATCGCGGCTCACGTCGGCCTTGCCCTTCAATCGGAACGTTCGCGCCGTGCAGTACGGCGCAGCGAGATGCGCTACCGGGACCTGGTGCAATCGATCGGCATGCCGATCTATACAACCGACGCCGAAGGCCACATCGAGCAATTCAACGAAGCGGCCGTCGCGCTGTGGGGACGCGCGCCGGTGGTAGGCGAAAATCTCTGGTGTGGTTCCTGGAAGCTTTTCCATATTGACGGCACGCCTATGGACCACAGCGAGTGCCCTATGGCTATCACACTCAAAGAAGACCGCGAAGTACGCGGCATCGAGATCGTGGGCGAACGGCCCGATGGTACGCGCGCCACGATCTTGCCCTTCCCCACGCCGCTGCACGACGCGAGCGGCAGGCTTATCGGCGCCGTCAATGTGCTGGCTGATATCACAGAGCAGAAGCGCACCCAGGAAGCGCTGCGTGAGGCACTACGGGCCAAAGACGACTTCCTTGGCCAGATCTCGCACGAGTTGCGCAACCCGGTGACGCAGATTGCCGGCTATTCGCAACTCCTCGCCAGCCGCTTCCGGGATCTCCCGCCCGAAACCCAAGAGGAATCATTGGAGGGCATCCACTCGCAAGCGATCCGGCTCCAACGTCTTGTCGAGAACATGCTTGTCCTCTCGCGTTTCGAACGCGGCGTACCGCCGATGAGCGAGCCACACCTGGTCCAACGCCTGGTTGCCGACACGGTGCGCGAATTCCGCCGGCGCTTCCCGCGGACACACCTTGAGGTGGATCTGGACGAAACACTGCCGCCGGTGAACGTCAGCGCCAGCACGGTTGACCAGGTGGTGTGGAACCTTCTGACCAACGCGCAGAAGTACGGAAAGCCTGGCGGCCTGATACAACTGCGATGCGAACTGAAGGACGACTCAGTAGAAATCATCGTCCTGGACGAGGGCGCGGGGATCGCCGAAGAAGAGATTCCGAAGCTTTTCCAGCCGTACTACCGCGCGGAGGGAACGCCAGTCCAGATTCACGGGCTGGGCCTTGGTCTTTCTGTCTGCAAGCGGCTGGTTGAGGCCGAGCAGGGCGAACTCTGGGCGCGCCGCCGCGAGACGGAAGGCATGGAGTTCGGCTTGGGCTTCCGGGCGGTTGAGTTCGCCGGCATCGAAGACTA
>JBBQGT010000064.1:0-18374 GCA_038323265.1 Tepidiformales bacterium | reverse complement strand
GACGACGATGCCTGGGTAGGCGTCCTTACCGGTGAGGGCGAAAAAGCCTTTAGCGCCGGTAACGATCTGAAGTACACCGCCGAGATGTCGCGCCTGACGCGTGAGCAACGGCCGGACCTTTCGATGCCGGCGGGCGGATTTGGCGGGCTGACCAGCCGCTTCGATCTTTTCAAGCCAATCATCGCGCGAGTCAACGGGTTCGCCCTTGGCGGCGGGTTCGAAATGGCCCTGGCATGCGACATCATCGTGGCGGCGGAGCACGCCGAGGTTGGCTTGCCCGAGCCGCGCCGCGGGCTCATAGCGGGGGCGCTCGGCGTCCACCGGCTGCCTCGCCAGGCGCCCTTGAAGGCGGCGATGGGCTACATGCTCACCGGACGTCATATTCCCGCCGCGCGCGCCTATGAACTCGGCCTGGTGAGCGAAGTTGTGCCACTGGCGAAACTGGACGAATGCGTGGATAGCTGGGCGAACGACATCCTCCGCTGCGCCCCACTCTCTGTAAGGGCGACGAAAGAGGCTGCGATGGTCGGCCTCGAGAGCTCGCTTCCAGAAGCGGCGAACGGTCGTTACGAATGGGAGACGCGCCGGCGCGCCAGCGAAGACGCCGTCGAAGGCCCGCGGGCGTTCGCGGATAAGCGTGCGCCGGACTGGAAAGGCCGCTGACGTAACGGGGTGCGACCAGGACTTCAGCGATGAACGCCCAAGGCGTCGCATAGGCGATGCTTTGCCTCGGGCTAACAAGGCTCGTAGACTCGTTTGGAAGAGCCGCCAACCCGCGGAGACGGGACGGCGAGCACCGATCGGAGCCCCCTTTTGCAGATCATCGAAGGCATTTACCAGCTTCTGACGCCTTTTCCCCAGTTCACGATAGAAGCCGCGAAGGAGATCCGGAGTACGATCCAGGCGGCGCCGCGGGTGATCAAGGGCCTGCCGTATGTGCTGCCCTACATGATTCGCGACGGCGGCGATACCGTGCTGGTGGACTGCGGCTGGAACACGGATATCGCTTACCAATCGCTCGAAGAGGGGATGAAGGAGCACCACTCGCACCCCACAGAGGTGCAGAAGCTGGTGGTGACCCACGTCCACCCGGACCACTACGGCATGGCGGGCCGGCTCAAGCAGCTCTCCAGTTGCGAGATTGTGGTGCACGAAGAGGACGCTAAGGTCATAAACGCCCGCTACTTCTCGCCGAAGGGGCTGGTCGATGAGATGTCGAAGTTCATGGAGAAGAACGGCGTGCCGACGGCGAACTCTCCGGAGATGTCGAAAGGCTCCATGGGAATGCTGATGAACGTGGCGCCCGTGCCGGCCGATACGCAAGTGAAGGGCGGCGAAACGTTCAAAGTGGGTGATTTTGACTTCGAAATCATCTGGACGCCGGGGCATTCACCAGGCCACATCTGCCTGTTCGAACCGAACCGTAAGATCCTGATCACGGGCGACCACGTGCTGCCGACGATCACCCCGAATGTCTCGATCCACTCGCAAACGTCCGGCAGTCCGCTGAGCGACTACATGCGCTCGCTGGAGCTCCTCGAAGACCTGGACGTTGAGACAGTGCTGCCCGCGCACGAATTTGAAATTTACGACTTGAAGAAGCGGCTGCGAGAGATCGAAAGCCACCACAAAATGCGGTTGGACGAGATGGAGAAGTGCGTCGATGCCGGCGGATCGACGGCCTGGGAAGTGGCGGGACGCGTGAAGTGGACGACTGGCTCACTGGCAGAATTCGAGCCGTGGGTGCAGCGTTCGGCGGTGGGCGAGACGCTGGCGCACCTGGAGTATCTCTTCGAAGTAGGTCGGCTGGCGAAGGTCATGCGCAACAAGACCCACTACTGGCTGCCCGCCTAGGCGATCGGGCTATTGGGCGATGCGGCGGAACTGGAGCTGGCACCAATCGCGTTCGTGGCGAATGGCAGTTAGGGTGAAGCCGTGCTCGGCCATGGCCGCCTGGGCGCGGCGGGCGTCCGGAGAGAGGATTCCGCTGAGGACAGCGAATCCCCCGGGCTTCACCACAATGCCAAAGATGGGCGCGAGGCGTAAGTTGGCATCCGTCGAAATGTTGGACAGCGCGAGGTCGTAACGGCCCGGGTGGTCTTCGGCCAGCACTCCAGCGCTGATACGCACCTCCGCGCCGATGCCGTTCGAATCGCAGTTCCGGCGGGCTACTTCGGCGGCGATGGGGTCGATGTCGATGGCCACCACAGATGCGGCGCCGAGGAAGATTGCGGCGATGGCGAGCACGCCGGAGCCGGTGCCCACATCGAGCACCGCCATGCCAGGCTGGACCAACTCGTCCACGGCGCTCAGGCAGAGGCGGGTGGTCTCATGGTGGCCCGTGCCGAAGGCCTGGCCGGGGTCCAGCCGGATAGGTATCTGGCCCGGGCTTGTTTCGTGTTCGAGCCAGGTAGGGACGATGACGATGCGGTCGCCGGTGTCCACCACTCCGAAGAATTCGCGCCAGCTGGTCGCCCAGTCCTGCTCGTAGATAGGCTTCGCGGTCAGTTGGACCGCGGGATGGGCCTCCATCGCTCGGCGCAGGTCTTCAGTAAGGACTGCGCCGAGCTCACTGCTCGGGAGGTAAGCGCGGATGAGCACGGGCTCGCCGCCGCGCACCTTGAAGCCCAGCTCCGGCCCGAGGATGTCTACTGGCTCTTCCACCGTGATGCCAGCGGGAGAGACGGCGCGCATTAACTCGGACACCTCTTCAACGAGCGCTGGCGGCGTTTGCGCGGTGATTTCAAACCAGAGGGCCACCGCGGGCTCGCTAGCCGGCAACGGCGTCTCGCAGCCGCTCAAAGAAGCCCTTGCCTTTTCGCGGCAGGACGGGCGTGCCCATGGTGTCGGCGAGTTGCTGTAGGAGGGCGCGCTGGTCATCCGTCAGGTCATCGGGGACGACCGCGGTGACGCGCACCACCATGTCGCCGCGGCCCGTGGAGCGGAGGTGGGGGACGCCCTTGCCGCGAAGGACGAAGTCCTCGCCGCTCTGGGTGCCCGAGGGCACATCGAACTGCATCTCGCCATCGAGGGTGGGGATGGTGACGGTGGCGCCGAGGGCGGCCTGGGCGATGTTGATCGGCAGTTCGAAGAGGATGTGGTCATCAACTCGTTCGAACTTGGCGTGTTCGGCGACGGTGAGGACGACGTAAAGGTTGCCCGATTCGCCGCCGCGGGCGCCCGCCTCGCCTTCGTTGCTGAGACGAATCTGCGCGCCTTCGTCCACGCCCGCCGGGACCTTCACGCTGATCTTGCGGACGGCCTTTTCGCGGCCCGAGCCCCGGCATTTGGTACACGGGTTCGGCACGATGCGGCCTTCGCCAGCACAACGTACGCAAGGTGCAACGTTCACGAACTGGCCGAAGATGCTCTGCTGGGCGCGACGAATCTCGCCGACGCCATTGCATTCGGGGCAGGTGGCGAGCTCGGTGCCGGGCTCCGCCCCCTTGCCGCCGCAGAGATCACAACGCTCAAGGCGCTGATATTCAATCTCTTTTTCGACGCCGAAGACGGCCTCTTCGAAGGTGAGGCGCATGTTGTAGCGGAGGTCGCTGCCCTTGGCTGGCCCGCGCCGCCGGCGGCCACCACCGCGCTGACCGCCGCCGAAGAAGGCATCGAAGATGTCGCCGAAGCCTTCGAAATTCTGGAATCCATCGAATCCGCCGGCGCCCGCGGAGCCGTCAACGCCTGCGTGGCCGTAGCGGTCGTAGACCGTGCGCTTTTCGGGGTCGGAAAGGACCTCGTAGGCACGGTTGATCTCTTTGAATTTGTCGTCCGCGCCGTCCGTTGCGTTGCGGTCCGGGTGGAACTCCATGGCGAGCTTGCGGTAGGCCTTTTTCATCTCGGCCGCGTCCGCGTTTTTGGGTACGCCAAGGACGTCGTAGTAGTCGCGTTGTCCGGTTGCCATCTGTGTTAGCAGTGTACCAGAGGGAGTGCCAGTTTCGGATCGAGCCCGGAAACGGGCCTTAGTAGATGGTCTCGCTTCGCCCGCAGAAGTGGAGCGCGGTAGGCTGTCGCATGCCTCGCCTGCCCGTCGCCCTCGTCCCGGTTTTTCAGCAGTTCACGGAAGGTCCGACCCTCGTGACGCAGGCGATCGCCGGGCTGGAGCCGGGCCTCTTCAGCCGGCCCGGGCCTGAAGGCTGGTCGGTGCGCGACGTTGTAGTGCACCTGGCCGACGCGGAACTGATTGGGGCGCTACGATTCCGGATGGTGCTGGCGAGCGACAACCCGGTTTTGCCCGTGTACGACCCGGATACCTGGAAGAAGCGGCTGCACTATCTCTGGCGGTCACCGGAGGCGTCGTTGTCGCTGTTTCAGCAGACACGCTTTGCGTCGGCAGAGCTCCTGCGGCAGTGCAGTGCGCAGGATTGGGAACGGCTCGGCATGCATCCGGAGCGTGGCGAATTGACGCTTGGCGCGCTGTTGGCGACGTACGCGGAGCACGCACTGGAACATGTGGCGCAGATCGGCGTCTTGCGGGCGTAGATCTTCAGGGAGCGATTTCGAATGCGGGACGGTGGTTAGGCCGGACTGCGCCGAAGTGACGGCGGTCGAGCGTCAGCAGCGTGGCGACATCCAGCCGCTCGGCGATCGCCACAATAACTGCGTCCACGGTGCCGAGGGGGAAGTCTGCGTACTGTTCAACGAGGTCCGCGGCCCGAATGTAGTCGGCTTCAAGGGGATCTACAACCGCGTTCTGCCCGAGGGAGAGGCTGCGGAGGAATCCGGCTTCGCGGGCAACACCAGTCTCTGTAGAAAGTGCGAGACCTCGCCGAGCACGACGGACGGGATCAGGATCTTCCCGCGGTAGGTTCCAAGGTACGTTCGGACGCTGCCGTGTGTGGGTTCTCCGCTGACGAGTAGGGCAACGAGCGCACCGGTGTCGGCGATGATCACCAGTCCGGTTCAAGGTTGAACGTATCGCGGTAGAGGTCGCGAACGTACTGCTCTTTGTACTCTTTGGAGCCGAACGTGGGCCCGGGCTTCCACTCCGCACCCTTCAGGCTGTCGGCGAAGTCCAAGAGCCACTGGTTGGGGTTCGTGCCGGGATCGGCCAGCAACGGCTCCCCTGCTCGAGCTACCACGGAGCCGTTGCTGGTCAGCGCCGCGGTCTCGATCTCTTCGCTCACGGACCGGCCGTGCCGGCGCGCGCGCTCTTCCCAGCGGCGATAGGCGTCTTCAGAGAGCTGAACCGTCTTGGTGACCATGGGGCAAGGATACCAGATACGCCGAACCAGCTAGGCGGCGTAGGCGTTGGCGCGGGGCGTTTCACGGCGGCGCAGGGGGTTGGTTTCCTCGACATCGCGGAGGACGTCCGTGGCGTAGATCGCTTCCATGTCGTACTGGTGGATACGGGCGGCCACTGGCACGTCAAACATCTGTCGACCGTCGCTGACGGAGATCGTGCCGGGCACGCGGCGCAGGTAGATTCCCGACTGTTCGATGGTGCATTCGACGAGCATGACGCAGAAGCGGGCCTCGCCGAGGTGGGCGAGGAAGTCGGAACTGCGAGTGAGGCGCTTGAGGGTTTCGACGAGGGCCGCGGTGGCGCGGTCGGCGAAGTCATCGCCGCGGCGTTGGCGGACCTCGGAGATCGTGTCGAGCGAGATCTGCATCAGCACGAACGGCGAATTGGTGACCCGTGCACGGGGCATCTCGCGACGCAGTTCCGAAAGCACGTAGTTGCGGTTCGGAAGGTCGTAGGTTTCGTTCAGATAGGCCGACCCGTGAAGGCGAGTGGTAACGCGGCGCCAGCCCTTTCGGCCCGCCCAACTCATCACCAGCAGTTGAATGTTGACGAGCAGGAAGAGCGTTGCGAATCCGGCCACCGCAACGACGTTGGCAGTGCTGGGATCTTTCCAGACGCTGACACCCTGAACGGCGAGTACGAGGCTCCAGCCCGCGAGGCAGACGATGCGAATCGCACGCCGCCGGCCGTGCTGCTGCGGTTCATCTGGGTGGCCGGTGGGAGTTGGGGCCGTATCCATTACCATCCCTCGATCAAGTGATCGGCACGCAAAGGCGGCTTCATCAGGCCACATCCAGTTGGGCGCCGGGCGAGTCTGCGAGGCTTATGCGCCGGGCGGAGCCGTAGTAGGCCGAATTCGACAGGCGGAGCAGCTTAGCGGCCACCACCTGATCGGAGCTGATGACGGTCGCCACGTCCATTGCCGCAGCGCGTTCGTCTTCGGCGATGCTGATCGCCTTGGTGGCGACGGCCTTGAGCGGCGTGAGATCCGTCGTGCGGTTGACGATCATTGGCAGCCGGTTCTGCGTTTCGAAGTTGACTGGCACATCGTTCGTCACGCGGCGCTCCTGGCAAACTCGGTGTCGGAATCGATGACGCAGTTACGGCCGGCCCGTTTGGCGGCATAGAGGCGGTTATCGGCGATGCTGATCGCCTCTGGCAGCGTGGCCGCACAGGAGGGAATGGCCGCGACGCCGGCGGAGATTGTCGCGCTGATGGTTGCGTCGTCGCCGATGCGCACCAGTGACTTTTCGATGGCGACCCGCACGCGTTCGGCGAAGGCCTTAACCGCGGGCAGCTCAGCGCCGGGCAAGAAGGCGATGAACTCTTCGCCACCGAACCGCCCGATGATGTCCGCGCCGCGGGTTGCCTGGCGGAGCACGCCGCTGAGATCGCGCAACACTTCGTCACCCATCAGGTGACCGTAGGAATCGTTGATTGATTTGAAGAGGTCGAGGTCGAAGAGCACAACACCAAAGCTCTGGCCGCCCAGGGCGCAGGCGATGAGCGCCTCTTTTGCGGCTTCCATGGCGCTGCCACGGTGGAGCATGCCAGTGAGATGGTCTTGCTTGGCAACGTGGTCCAACTCCGAGACGAGGCGATTGAGTTCGGCGTTGTTGTCGCGCAGGGCATCTTCAATGCCCTGGACGGCAGTGTAGTCACGGATGTAGGCGATGATTCCGAGGTACTCACCGTAGCGGTCGGTCATTGCGGCCGCGGAGACTGCCGCTGCAAACGGCGAGGCGTCTTTGCGCACGGCCTGGACCTGGAGATTGGCCACTGTGCTTTCGTTGTGCAGCCGCTCGACTACGAGCTCATAGCCCTGGGCGCTGGCGAAGAGTGTGCCGAGGTCGTGGTGCATCACTTCCACGGGGGAGAAGCCAAAGATCGCCTCGCTGGCGCCTGTAAAGAGGATAATGCGATGGTCTTTGTCAGTCGCGATCACGCCGTCCGGACAGGCCACGAGCATGCGCTGGAGCAGGTCGGGCTCGGAGAGAAACGAAACGAAGTCAGTTTGGCGCGGCAAGCGGCGTCCCCTTAGTCGACTGTGTTAAATATCGGTTGCAAGTGACCAACTGTGAGGCCGAAGGATGCCAATCGGACGCTTTTGGGGGGTTGTCGCCGCCGGCGTAAGGCCGGAGACGATGGCCTTCGATGGCGGCGCTTACGCCTTACGGAGAGCGCGGTAGAGTCTAAGGATGGCCGACCCGACACCCGCTGAACTGCTCTCCTTGGCCTGCGAAATGGCTGTTGAAGCCGGGCAATTTTTGCGTGAACGCGCTCCGCTCGTGCGCGAACTGATTGACACGAAATCCAGCCCCACGGACATGGTCACAGAAGTGGACCGGGCGGCTGAGGCGCTGATCGTTGGGCGGATCGTGGCGGCGAGGTCAGGTGACGGTCTGCTGGGCGAAGAGGGCGCTTCTCGCGAAGGGACGAGCGGGGTGCGCTGGGTGATCGACCCTTTGGACGGCACCACGAGCTACATCTATGGGTACCCCGCCTATTCGGTATCCATCGCTGCCGAACTGCGCGGCGAGACGCTGGCTGGTGCGGTGTACGACGCGGCTCACGGGCTGCTCTATTCGGCCTCGCTCGGCGGGGGCGCATTCTGCGATGGCCGGCCAATCCGCGTAACGGCCGAGCGACGCCTCGCGCATGCGCTCTGCGGGACGGGGTTCGGCTATGACCCGCTGCGACGCGGCGAGCAGGCAGCGATGGTGGCGAAGATCCTGCCGAGGATCCGCGATATCCGGCGCGGCGGGTCGGCGGCATTGGACCTCTGTTGGGTGGCTAGCGGTCACCTGGACGCCTACTTCGAACAGGGCCTGAACGCCTGGGACATGGCGGCTGGTTTGCTGATTGCGCAGGAGGCGGGCGGCGTCACGGGCTGGGTGGAGGAGTTGCGGCCGAGGTGCCTGGTAGTGGCGAATCCGGATGTGTTTGAGGGGCTGCGGGCGATGCTTGGGGAGTTGGGGTAGAACGCTGGCGCCGTGCGCTTGATGAGGATTCGCGGCCCCGGCATTGGCGACACCTACCGCCAGACGCCCCCTACTCGGTCGCGGCTCTGGTTGGGGTGGGCAGCCGCTAGCGTTGGCGGGAGGCGGCGTGTGCGCCGGCGATGCGGCCGAAGACGGCGCCGCGGATGACTGAGCTCGCCCCCGGGTAGTTGTAGTAGAAGAACTCACCGATGGTTTCGCCGGCGGCGTAGAGGCCTTCCATCACCTTGCCGCGCGTGTCGATGACGCGCGCGCTGGTGTCGCATTTGAGGCCGCCGAAGGTGAACGTGATGCCGCCGGTGACCGGCACCGCGATGTAGGGCGGCTGCGAAAGCGGGAGCGCCCAGTTGCTCTTGGGCGGCGTTATGCCACTGGTGCGCTTACCGTCCAACGCGTCGAGGTTGTAGTCGCCCGGTTGCACCGCGCCGTTGAACTCGCCAATCGTATCGAGGAGCGATTCGGCGGGCATATCCATCAGGGCGGCGAGCTCCTTCCAGGAATCTGCCTGGAGCGGCGGGCCGACCGGGCGCCAGGCGCGCGCGAACTCTTCGCGCTGGTAGGCCTGCTGATCGAACAGGCACCACGCTTCGCCGCCCGCCTGTTCGACAATGAATTTGCTGAACTTCACGTAGGTGTGGTCGCGGAAATCTTCGCCTTCGTCGAGGAATCGCTTGCCTTCGCGATCCACGAAGATGCCCATCTGATAGTTGTAGAGGGCGGTCACGCCGCATTCAATGCGGGGCGAGCGAGCGTCCAGCACAGCCGAGTGGTAATCGCCCCACTGGCCGGCGGGCTGAGCGCCGGCCTCGATCGCCATGCGCAGGCCTTCGCCGGTGTTGTACCGGCTGCCGCGAAGGATGAGGTTATCGGCGAAGCGTCCGAGGTGCGCAACGCGCATCTGGACGTTTGCCTGGAACCCGCCGCAGGCGAGAACCACGCCGCCATGAACTTCGATATCGACCACGCCTTCGGGCGCTGCGCAGCGCACGCCACGGACGATGAGCTGCTCATCGACGAGCAGGTCGAGCGCGCCGGTTTCGTACGCGACCGTGCCGCCGAGCCCTTCAAAACGGCGGAAGAGCAGGTCTACAAGTCCCGCCCCGCCGAACTTTGGGCTGCGGCGGTAGCCGGCGGTGTGCGGGTAACCAGCTTCCCATTCGAGGCCCATGCCGGTCAGCCATTCGGCGGTCTCCCGGGCGTTTTCGCAGAGCGTCCGCACCAGGTCGGCGTTGGCGCGGCCGCGGGAGATGCGCATCAGGTCGGCATACATCTCATCGACGGTGTAGTCGCGCGTGCCGAACTCGTCGGCTTCGTGTGGAAATCGCATCTGAGCGTCGGCGAAGCGGGTGTTGCCCCCACGGCCCTCTTTCGGCGCCTTTTCGATGAGGATCACATCGGCACCGGCATGGCGGGCGCTGATCGCCGTGGAGAGGCCAGCGATCCCGCTGCCGACGACGACGACGGCGGTTTCGTAGCGCGCGGTAGCGCCGGGGGAAGCAAGCGGTGTAGACATTGGGCGAGTATATCGGGCTTTGGGCGGCGAATCCGACCGGCCGGCTACTTGCCGAAGGGCGACGACGAAATGCCGACGCCTTCGATGCGCCAGGAGAGGGCCGGAGTTGGTTGCAGATTCGTAGCGAGGGTGCCGGCCGTTTGGCCGTCGCGGCTGAGCAGCCAGATTTCCGCTTCATCTGAGCGCGGGCTGACGTACTGGAGGGCCATCCATTGGCTATCTGGCGACCAGGCGACCATGGAAGGGCGCGAGGAATCTGAAACGTCGAAGGTGCGAATTTTGGCGAGGGCGCCAGTACGCCCCACCCAGATTTCGCCTCCGTCGCGTATTTCGACGTATTCGTCGTTCGCGTTGAGGGGCGCGACCAGCCAACCACCAGTGCTCGGGCCACCGCTCGCACCGACGTTCGTCTCGGCCTTCGTCTGCGGATCGACTCGAATCCACGTGGGGCCCGCGTTGTCGTACCGCAGATACTCGATGCTGCCGTCTTCCATCCAGACGACCTGTTGAACGGGGTTCGGCCCGCTCGGACAGTGGATTCGATCGCGGGAGGCGCCGGAGGCTTTGGTGGTGACGATGCAGCCGTTGGAATCGACGTAAAGGAGTTCGCCCTGGATGGCGGCGTTAGGGTGGTCCTGGAGCGACGGTGGCGATGGGTGGTGTCGGCCGGGCCCAATTACGAGCACGGCGAGGACGAAGACCACCGCGATGCCGCCGAGGATGGCTGCGATGGTTGCCCGCTGCCTCATGATGTTCGGTTGCCGCGAACGAGCGGGCGGAGCTGGGCCATGAGGAGGACGCCGCCGATTACGATTGCGCCGCTGAGCATGAGCGCCAGCGGTGCGCCAATATCGCTGGCGAAATGCCGGAAGATGAAGGTGATGAGACCGACGAAGATGGCCCCGACGCCGATCACCATGTAGGCCAGGGAGTCGCGCGTGACGCTGAGGTAGACGAGCGCGCCGCCCACCACGAGCACTATCAGCTGCGTCCAGGTGGGTGCATCGAACCCGCCGACGTACGACCCGGTAGCGAGCAGGCCAGCGCTGACGAGGGACGCGGAATCCTTTGGTCCGAAGGCGCCCAACTCTGCGGCGACGAGGCCCGCTGCGGCGAGAAGCGCCATGCAAATGCCGGTCAGCGGCGCGCTGAAGTCGTCGGGCCAGGCACCAGCGGCGACGGCGAAGAAGACGGTGCTGCCGCCGAGGGCGAGCACCTGCGGATGCCGCGGTGAGACGACCCAAAAGGCCGCTGCTACGAAGAGCGTGAAGAGCGCGAGGAGGAGCGTGGTGGTCTGTTCGCCATCGAGGCCCGCGCTGTCGCCGAAGTCGTATTCGCTGTTGGCCACCGCGACGGTGCCGGCAACGAGGGCGACGCTGACCATCCAGACGACGCTACCGGCACGCTCGAGGCTGGGTTCGCCAGAGCGTTTGAGGGCGAGCCCGGCGAGTACCGAGAGCACGGCGGGGACCGCCAGCACGGCCACGCGCGACCAACTGCGAAGGTCGCCCCACTGCTGACCGGTGAGAGCGATGGCCCCGACGACCAGGACGGCGACGCCAAGGTAGAGCAGCGCCTCGACCGCGCCGGGACGCGTGCTTTCGGTTTTCGGCTGTGGGGGGGCGGTTGAGGCCGCGGCGTGTTCGAACGAGCGGATGCGCTCGGCGGTGTCTGCATCGAGCAGCCCAGCCTCTTGCCATCGTCGGAGGTCGTCATCGAGGCGCGCCATGAGCGCTAGGTTACGGGATCGGGGTGTCGGGATGTCGGGGTCTCGGGGTGTCGGGGTACGAATGCTCTCGACCGCGTGCTAGGGTGGCGCATGCGGCAGATTGGCTTTTTGTTCACTTTGGCGCTGGGTCTTGAGCTGTTGAGCGCGTGTGGGAAGTCGGAACCTGCTAAACCAGCCGATCTGGCTACAGCCACGACCGCGCCCATCGCGTTGGCGACCATCCCGTCAACGCCGTCCCCGAGCCCTCCACCAGCGTTTACCCATTACCCGCCGGGCACGCTTAGCGGGACTGGAAACGCCGGCCTGGATGCGACGATACTGGCCGCCACCGGCACCGATCTGGCAGCGCTTTCCGCCTCGATTCGAACGGTCGGAGCGCCGTGTGTTTCCAATGTCACCCAGGCCGGCACGGCGCTAAGGTGCCCTCCCAGTATCCCGGAACGAAGCCCCGTGCAGGTGTTTGGGATCGAGCAGTGCGTCGGTGGATACTTCGCTCCCGCGGACGAGCGGACAGCAGCCGTACGTGGCCTCATTGAAATTGACTTCGACCTCTTTGCCGTCATAGAACTCCCCGCAGACATGGCCGTATTCAAATTTTCGGAAGAGCGGGGCGGTTATGTGGTGTTTCTGTCTAGCAGCGGGATCCCGCCAAGCGGCATCACCCTGCGTACCGGTCGAGACGGCGCCATTCTTGCCGTTGGCTGGGGGTGTCGGCAGACTCCTGCTGCGATGCTGGCTGGCTGGAGCGCGACCGGACGTCTCGTGCTACCGCCGTTGCCCGGCGATTGACCGGCCGGTGCGCGCTCCTACCGCCGCAGCGCAGCTTGCCATTGGCCCAGGCCGATTTCGGGCCATCGTCTCGCCCTCACTCCCGCGGTGGCAGCGTCGACGCGAAGTCCACGAGCACGCGCCAGTAGCGAGTGGTGGTTTGCAGTTTGAGCTTGCGTTCGAGGATGGTGGTCAGGGTGAGTTGGGCGGCGGCGCCCGACTCGAAAACGGTGAGCACTTCGCGCGGGCGGGCCAGGACGAGCGAGCCAGGGGCCAGGAGCACGTCGGAGCCCGGCGGGAGCGGGCTGCGGAGGAGGGTGACGTACTGGGTGAATTTC
Organism: Tepidiformales bacterium; assembly: GCA_038323265.1. GTDB lineage: Bacteria > Chloroflexota > Dehalococcoidia > Tepidiformales > Tepidiformaceae > PNKC01. Next base: position 5,779 of record JBBQGT010000064.1, on the reverse strand, counting down.
AGCGGGTCGTAGTTGGCGAAGGGGTCTGACTGGACCAGTTCGAGCAGCCCATCACGGGTGCGGACGATGACGGCGGCGTTGCGCAGGCCGATGCCGATGAGCGCTGCTTCGAGTCGAACGGCAGCGGACTCTTCGGCGTCTTCCGATTCGAAGGCGATGTTGCCGGTCTGGAGGTAGGTGGAGACGTTGGCGAAGCCGATTGAGCCGCAGAGAGTCCGCAGGTCTTCCATTTTCACGCGGTTGTGTTTGCCAACGTTTATGGCGCGGAGGAAGGCGGCGTAGTGCACGGGGGAAGTCTAGAAGTGCTTGGTGCTTAGTGCCCGGGGTTTCGGCGCCGACTCCGCATAAATGTAAGTTGGTTGGAATGCCTTGCTGCTCGAAGCGCGAATCTCCCGGAGACGATAACGGAGCCCCTGTATCAAGCGTTTGTAAAGCCTCGTTTTAGGCGTCATAAGTGGCTATGCAGAGCGCGTACTGGAGCCTACATTCCACCTCGTTGGAGGCGGGGTGGTCGGGAGCCACCGCAGGCGGGAAACGGCCCGTTCAGCATCCAGGAGGACGCGGAAACGCTACTCCGGGAAGCGAGACAGCCGGGAATCGCTGAAGACCAGGGAAGCGGGTTTCGGCCCGTGAAGCTGGTCACCGCACCGGGGGTCCGGGGACGAGCAATCGTCCGGCGCGCGAGTAATCGTTCGCCCCTGTCGCGCAAGCGGCATGCTTGGGCCAGGGTTGTACCGCGAGACGCCGCAAGGCGCTTCACTGGAAACCCAAGGGTCGCAAGACCCGACGCCGGGTCGGTGCAGGCAGCCACGATTGTGTCGCGCAAGCGGTTGCAATTCGTGAGCGCCAATGGCGCCCGATAGACTACCTCCAGACACAAGAAAGCGTCTCGCAAGAGGCGCTTTTTTGGGTCTCAACACTTTTCACGATTTTCGATTCACGTCTCGGCGGGGCTTCGCCCGGTCCAACAGTACCCCGGGAGGAAGCGTCGATGAACGCGGAGATTGAGATGTACCTGGTGGTAATCGAGGAAGGCTGCGAGGCGGTGGTGCGTGCGTTGGAGAGGCTGGAGGCGGAGGCGCTGCGCTGGAAACCAAGTGGACTCGGCGAACAGCCTGGCGGCGATTGCCAAGCACTCGCTGGCGAACGCGGAACGCAACGTGCTCATGACGTTCGCCGGCGAGCAATACGATTGGCGGCGCGAGCAGGAGTTCCTGGCGGACGATGAGACGGTCGATGGCCTGGCAGCGGCGTGGAGCGTCCTCAAGAGCCGGATGCGCGCGTCGCTCGAGACCGTACCGGCTTCGCGGCTGACAGACACACTTCAGCATCCGCGGATGGGTGCGGTGCCCGGCCGGGCGGTGTTGCTGCAGGCGGCGCGCCACGTTTCAGAGCATGCGGGCGAAGCGGAGCTGACACGCGGGCTGGTGAACACTCGCAAGCCGTAGGTCAGGCGTCGCGTTTTTGCAGGAATTCGGACCAGAGCTTGTCGCGCTTTCGGGCGCCGTTCCGATAGCCGTACTGCCCGCCAATCAGCGGTCCAGTAAGTTGAGCCAAGAGGTAGCCGCCGCCGATGAGGACGGCGAACCCGGTGGCGGGGTGGCCGAGGATGCCAGGGCCCCAGATCTCCAGCCAGACGAAGGCGATGGAGGCGATGATCAGGCCGACGAAAGCGCCCATGTAGACCCAGGTGGCCTCGGTGCGCTGCTTCGCTTTGTAGGCCTTGAGCACTTCCTGAGGGATCGCTCCCACGGTCGGGCGATCGGCCGTCGACGTGCCGCAATAGGGACAAGAGGTATCCGTTTCGCGGAGGCGGGCGTAGCAGAAACCGCAGAAGCGCCCGGCGTCCGGCACGCGGCGGGCGAGGCGCTCTTCCATCTTCTCCTGGAGCTTGTCGAGGTAGGGGTAGGGCGTAGTGTACCCGGCTACCCCTTCGACCGGCGTTGTTGGGGTGAGAGGGATTTCGGGCACGAATCTAGTAGGTACAGGACGTGAGCAACAGGCAAGAGGATCGGCGGATGTCGCTTAATCGAAGCCTGGGAGCGAGGCGCTCGCAAAGACGGCTGGACGGCGGCGGCGAGTAGGAGCCGCGCCTCGGGCGAGCGCCACGTCTCGCAGGATCCGCGTTTCGACCTGGTAAGCGCAGTGCTCGCAGATGCCGTGCGAAACGAGGCCTTCGCCCTTTTTGAGGACAGCCCCGCACCATGCACAGATCACGCTCATCGAATCCTCCGAACCACCCTGAGACCACTGTGGTGGGTGTTTGATTGGCTGCCTATCGGGGAACGCCCTGACAGGGAGCGGGCAGGCGGGGTACGTGGTGTACCATCGACGGTCATGGAACCGGCGATCCAGTTTGCGACTACCAACGACGACGTGAACGTCGCGTTCTGGGCGCGGGGCACCGGGCCGCCGCTGGTGCTCATGTTTCCTCCTGGCTTCAGCAATCTGCGCTACGAATGGCAGATCCCGGAGGGTCAGCAGACGTTCGAACTGATGGAACCGCACTTCCAGGTGGTGCGCTATGACTTGCGTAACACTGGGCTTTCAGACCGCGGAATCGAAGGCCTCTCGCTCGACAACTACGTGACTGATCTCGAAGCTGTCTTGACGAAGCTGAAGTTTCCGCAGGTGAGCATCTTCGGTGGTGGGGACGCGGGAAAGATCGCGATCGCCTATTCGGCCCGGCATCCTGAGAGGGTGACCTCGTTGATCCTGTGGCGGACGAATCCGGCGCCCGGAGGATCCGCGGCGGCGCCCGGGTGGACCAACCTGCGGCCGCTGCTGGACAGCAACTGGCCACTCTTCACCGACCTGTTCGCGACGGCGCTTGCGGGCCTGGACGACACCGGTTTGGCGGCGCGCGTTTCGCGCTACATCCGCGAGAGCGTGCGCCCCGAGGAGTTCGTATCGGCGAGCGATTCGCTGGCGACGATGGACGTCACGCTGATGCTGCCGCATGTGAAGGCGCGAACGCTGGTGCTGCACCGCATGGACACGCCGTTCTTCGCCATCGAACGGGCGCGCAAACTGGTGGCGACGATCCCCGACGCACGCCTCGCTGTGGTGCAGGGAAGATCGCCGTTCGCGTGGGACGAAAACGTGATCCGGGCAGGCATCGGGTTTCTGCTCGAAGACCAGGAGCGGCCGGCCGCTCGTTCGAGCGCCATCCGCACGATGCTGTATACGGACATCGAATCGCACACGGCGATGATGCAGCGCCTGGGAGATTCGGCCGGGCGCGACATCCTGCGACAGCACGAGCAGACGACACGCCAGGCGCTGCGCGATTACGGCGGCAGCGAAGTGAAGGCGATGGGCGACGGTTTCCTGGCGAGTTTCGGCTCGGCGCAGAAGGCTTTGGAGTGCGCAGTCGCCCTGCAGCGGGCGTTTGCCCTGGCTCCCTCGGGCGAAGGCGAAAGCGGGCCGTTGCGCGTGCGCATCGGGATAAACGCGGGCGAGCCGATCGCCGAGGACGGCGACCTGTTTGGCGCGGCCGTCATCGCCGCGGCGCGCATCGCCGGCAAAGCGCAGGGCGGCGAGATCCTGGTCTCCAACGTGGTGCGCGAACTGGCAGCCGGCAAAGGATTCCTCTTTGCGGGCCGAGGCGAGACGCGCATCCGCGGGCTTGAAGACCCGATCCAACTCTTCCAGTTGCATTGGCAGACACCACGGCGCGAATAAGACTTGGGAAGGCTAAGGCCGGGGCGAGCGAACTGCTACACTGCCGCCCGTGTCATCCATAGACGCCAACGGAATAACCATCAACTACGAGGAGTGGGGAGACCCCGAAGCACCGGCGGTGGTGCTCTTGCACGGCTTCTCTTCGGACCTGCGCATGTGGGCCGCCGTAGTGGACGCTTTCGCGAGGGACTACCGGGTGGTAGCGCCTGACCTGCGGGGTCACGGCCTGACAAGTGTGCCCGAGGCGCTCTCTGCGTACACGATGGAGGCGTACGTCGAAGACCTCCGCGCGCTGCTCGATGCGCTCGAGATCGAGATCTGCGCGCTGGTTGGTTGTAGCTTTGGCGGCATGATTGCAGCCCAGGCGGCGGTGACGATGGCTGAACGCTTTGCCGGTGTGGTGCTTAGCGACTCTTCGGCAGCGTTTGAGAACGAGGCATACGACGAGCGGTACCGGGAGCGCGAACGAGGAATCGCGGCCCAAGAGGCGATGATCGCGCAGCATGGCAGCGCCGGCGCTGGCAAGCGCGCGGCCGCGAGCGTGAGCGATCCGTTCCTCGCCGCGGGCATCCGCAAGCGCTACGAGAACATACGCAGCGATGGCTTCCTGGGGGCGGCGAGAGTGCGGCGGGAACGGCCGGATCTGTTGGGCGTCATTGGCCAGAAGCTGACAAGCCCGGTATTGATCTGCACCGGCGATGAAGATCCAGTGCATTGCGCCAGCCTGCTGATGGCCGAACGGCTGCCAGCAGCGCGGGTGGTGACCTTTCGGAACACGGGTCACGGAATCCCGGCGCGCGCGCCCGAGATCTTCGCCGAAACCGTGCTGCGCTTCTTTTCGGACATCGAAGAAGGTAACCCGCTGGCCGGCCGTCGCATCATCTAAGCGGGGAGTTGGTGCCGTCTATTCGGGCGTCATCTATACTTAATGCTCGCCCGGTGAAGTCCGCGAGATGAGCGGGGGCCGGGATTCGGACACGGAGGCGTTTTTGATGAAGAAAGTGCTCGGCTTTTTTGCCCTGCTGGCGGCCATTGGTGGTGCGCTGATGTTCTGGCGCCGACGCCAGGATGACGACGAATTTCTCGATGAGGAGCTGGAGTAACTGACGCCAGCCAACGATCCCCTGGACCGCCGGCCCGTGATTACGGGTACCGGCGTGGTCACCACGCGCGGCAGCGGATTGGCCAACGGCTGGGCGGCCCTGGCGGCTGCGCAGCCCGCAGGCCAGAATTGGTCTCCGGATGAAGAGCCCGGCAGCTTTTTCGCGGCGCCAATCACCGATGACTACCGTCCCCACCAGGAGATCCCCCGCAACCTGGCGCACTTTATGGACCGCGGGAGCCTCATCGCTGTCGATGCCGCCCTCCAGGCCGTGGCGGCCGCGGGCCTGAGCGCGGGTGCTGGCGATTCGCGGCGATTCGCGGTAGCGGACGGTCTGCCGTACCGGGCGCCCGGGCAGCCCACGCTCTTCGTGCCGTACGGCCACGCCGTGGCGCGAGTGCTTGGCACCCGGGGTCCAGCGATCGCCGAAGGGGGCGCTGAGGCGAGCGGGCTGGCAGCGATTGCCACGGCTGCGCGGCTGATCGCTCGCAACGAGGCGGACATCGTAGTGGCAGGCGGATCACAGGCACTGCAACGTCCGCTCTTGGACCATCTGCGCGCACAGGGGTTTTCGAGCCGCGTCGCAGCGAGGCCGTTCGATGTGGCTCACGATGGGATGGCGCCGGCGGAGGGCGCGGCCTATGTCGTACTCGAGGCGGAGGGCCACGCCCGCGAACGCGGGGCGGCGATTCTTGGGCGCATCGCGGGCATCGGCCACATCTTTGATTCGACCGCCGAACCGCTGGCAACCAGCGATGCTGCCGAATCTGGGCGGGCGATGCAGGCGGCGCTGGGCGATGCGGGCTATCTCCAAAACCAGGTGGACCTTCACCTCTGTTCAGCGGATGGGCGCCCGGCGGTGGACTTTGGAGAAGGCTACGGAGCGAAGCGCACGTTCGGGCGCCATGCCTACTACGCCGCGGTAAGCGCCATCGCAGGGGCGCTGGGAAACGCGCTCGGGGCGAGCGGCGCACTTTCGCTGGCGTTCGCCGT
>JBBQGT010000063.1:0-18925 GCA_038323265.1 Tepidiformales bacterium | reverse complement strand
TGGCTGTGCTAGACGGGGAGCTAGCGGTGTCCTGTACCCGCAATCCGCTATAGCGGGGTTGAATTCCTGCTCGAGGGTTGTTTCGTTAGGGACTGTTCTTGCTAAGCGGCGTTGACGATCTGGTCCTGCGCGGCGGAGCGCCGCGAACCTGGTCAGGTCCGGAAGGAAGCAGCCATAAGTGGAATGCTTCGGGTGCCGCAGGCCAACCGGATCAGAGTTAGCTGGCATGGGACAAGCCTGGCGGTCAGTTCGACAGCAGGTGCACAGCCTTTCTTAATCTCCATAACGCGTCGTCGCCAGCTCGAGGTATCCTTGGACTGGCGCTAACGCGCGTTCTACCATCGAACGGTGCCCCGTCCCCACGCCGCCCGCCTTCCCGGCCCCCGCCCTCGTAAGGCACTAGGTCAGCACTTCCTGCGAGATAGCGGCGTCCTCGCGGACATCGTGACTGCCGTGCGAGAGCCAGCCGGCGGCGTGACGGTCGAGATCGGCGCCGGCACCGGCCAGCTCACTGCTGCACTGCTGGAGGCCGGCCACACGGTCACAGCGCTTGAAGTCGAAGAGCGTCTCGTGCCGCACCTCACCCAGCGATTCCGAGGCGAACCGCGCTTTCGTCTGGTCATGGCGGATGCCCGCGACATCGACTACGGCACACTCGTCCCCCGTGGCACGCCTTTCGCAATCGTTGGCAACCTGCCTTACTTTGCAGCGAACCCGATCATTCGCCACATCCTCGAAGGTTCGCCCAAGCCCACCGAAGCCGTGGTCATGGTGCAGCGAGAAGTCGCGCGCGAGTTAGCCGCGAAATCTGGTCAGTCCTCCCTTCTGACCATGTCGGTGCAGGTCTACGCCGGTGCTGAACTGCTCTTCGATGTGCCGCCGACAGCCTTCGATCCGCCGCCTTCGGTCTACTCCTCCGTCGTTCGGCTGACGCTTCACCCCGAGCCGCGAGTCCCCGCCGCCGAGCTCGCCGCCTTCTTCGAGCTCGTCTCGAAGACCTTTCGCAACCCACGCAAGCAGATTCACAATGCGCTCTCCCGCGAATCGGGGCTCACCTCCGAACAGGCGGTCGATGCACTCCGGGCCGCCGGCGTGGACCCCATGCGTCGCGCCGAGACGCTTTCCATCGACGAATGGCTCGCGCTGCTCGCCTGCACCCGCGAGGTGCGAGAAAGTGCCTGATATCCTCGTCGGCCGCGCGCCAGCAAAGGCGAACCTCGTCCTCGAGGTCACGGCCAGGCGCGACGATGGCTACCACGAAATCGACACCATCCTGCAGGAGCTCGAACTGGCGGACGAGGTGCGCGTAAGGCTCGGCGATGGCGACGGCCTGAGCGTCGACGGCCCCTTCGCCGCCGGCGTGCCGTGCGATTCCACGAACCTCGCCCTGCAGGCAGCTTCCCTCCTCGCCAAACGTTGCGGACGCCCGACCGGCAAACTGAGCATCCACCTCGCGAAACAGATCCCGCCCGCGGGCGGTCTCGGCGGCGGCGCCTCCGACGCCGCGACCGTGCTCAGGCTGCTCCAGGGCCCCTGGGGTGCGTCTGATGACGACCTGTTAGTAGTAGCCAACAGCATCGGTAGCGACGAAGCGTTCTTCCTGCTCGGCGGCACCGCCCGCGCTCGCGGCCGCGGCGAGCGCGTCCAGAAATTACGGCCCCTGAGCAAGCACGGCGTCGTGCTCTTCGTGCCCCCAACGAGTATCGAGCGCAAGACTGCGCGGATGTTCGCAGCCCTGGACCGCCAGCCGCTCGATCCGGGAGGCGTCGCGCATGCCTTTGCCGCCCGGGACCGCGGCCCATTCGCCAGCACCGACGTGCACAATGCCTTCGAACGCGTCGCCTTCGACATCTTCGATGGCTTGCACGACCTCTGGCTGGACCTCGAAACGCGCGTCGGCGATGCCGTCCGGCTTTGCGGGGCGGGCCCCACGCTTTTCTGGATTGGCGGCTTGCCGCAGGTAGAGAAAGTGGCCGCAGCAGCGCAGGGAGCTCGCTGTACGGTCATCTCAAGTGCCACCGCGGGCCACCACTGAACGCCGTCCTCGCAGGCTGGGCAGCGGGCTATGCCATGGGCATCGCCACAACCGCGGCGCTCATGGTCCTCGTCGCCCGGATGCGCGATGCTGCGTTCATCGAACGTTGGGTCGCGCGTGACGTGCCCGGCGTGCTGTTGGGCGTGCCGCTGTTCACCGGCGCCAGCGTCGGCTGGTCGTTCTTCGGCCTACTCCTTGGATCGTTCTACGAAGTCGGAGGGTTCGCTGAAAAGGCCGGTTTCGCGGGCGCGCCGAGCGCCGTTTTCGCGCTGATCATCGTTGCCCTTGGCTGGCTGCCGCTTCCCCCGCTGTTGATCTTCGCCCGCCGCTACTGGTGGCTCTGGTGCGGCCAGTCGCTGCTCTTCGTCTCGCTCTTCGGCTGGCTGATGCCTCTCCTCGCCGCCCGATGATATACTCGGCTGGTTCGTGAAACTCGGAACAAAGAACAAGGAGGCGCCGCGTGCCAGGCACAATTATTGACATGCACCTCCACACCACTAAAGGCGCATCAGATTCGATGCTCAACCCGGATGACCTTATCGAAGAGGCTCGCCGAGTTGGCCTGACCGGCGTGAACATCACTGAACACGATCGGATGTGGGAGTCCTGGGACCTCGCCCCGTTTCGCAAAAAGCATGAGGGCATCTTCGTTTCCAACGGTATGGAAGTGTCCACCGACATGGGCCACATCCTTGCAATCGGCCTCAAGGGCTACGAAAGCGGCATCCGGCGGCTCGAAAAACTTCGCCAGGTGGCCGACGAACAGGGCGCCTTTCTCGTCGTCGCCCACGCCTTTCGCCACTTCTTCGACCCCGTTCACTTCAAACGAGAGGGCAAGGAGCCGTTCAATCTCACGCCCGAGCAGGCGGCGAAACTCCCGGTCTTCCAGCTTGTCCATGGCATCGAAGTGCTGAACGGCTGCAACACTCCCCGCGAGAACTATTTCGCCCTCCAGGTAGCCAAGATCCTCGGCAAACCCGGCACTGGCGGCTCAGACGCCCATTCCACGCAAGGCATCGGCTACTTCGCCGCCGTCTTTGAAGAGAACCTCGAAACCTCTCAACAGATGGTCGACCAGATGCATAAGGGCCGCTTCTTCCCGGGCCGAGGACTTGCCGAAGGCAAACTCAACAACTTCTGGGAAACCGCCGAGCCCATCCCCTTTTACGAATGACCGATCGCCTCCACCGCTTCCGCTGGAACTCCGCGTGTGAGACCGACTTCTCTCAGGAATCGAAGGGACAAGTCTCGTGACCGAATCCACGTCCTTCGGCAGGCACTGGCTGCTCATCGCCGCCATGGTGGCTGCTTGCCTTCCGGGAATCATCCTGCGCATCGCTGGCATTCATCCCGAACCAGTTCTCGCCGCGATGATCTTCGGCCTCGCCATCCTCGCCGCGGCCTTCCTCCTGAGCTGGGGCGCGGAGACCGCCGAAATGGACATCTCCCAGGGCCTCGCCCTTGCGATCATCGCGATCATCGCCGTGCTCCCCGAATACGCCGTGGACTTCGTCCTCGCCTGGAAAGCCGGTGCAGACCCCGCCGAGGCTGAAAAGGGCCTGGCCATCGCCAACATGACGGGCGGTAACCGCCTGCTCATCGGCGTCGGCTGGCCAATCGTCTTCGCGCTCTTCTTCTACCGTACGCGGCTCAAAGAGCTGATCGTCGATCGCCAGCGCAGCCTCGAACTGGCCTTCCTCAGCATCGCCACCATTTACGTCATCCTCATCCCCCTGCGCCACAGCGTGACCGTCATCGACACCATCGTCCTGGTCACCATGTTCGTGCTCTACCTCTACTTCAGCTCGAAAGTCGAATCCGAAGAGCTCGAACTTGTGGGACCAGCGCGCGCCATGGGTTCGCTGCAAAACACAAAACGGCGATTCCTGGTGGTCACAACCCTCGTTTTCAGCGCGGCCGTCATCTTCGCCTCGGCCGAACCCTTTGCCGAAGCGTTGGTGGAAATCGGGGAGAACTTCGGCTTCTCCGAGTTTCTGCTCATCCAGTGGCTGGCGCCGCTCGCTTCCGAATCGCCGGAAGTGCTGGTCGCCGGTCTGCTCGCCTGGCGGGGCCGTGCCGCAGCGGGCATGGGCGTCCTCATCTCCTCGAAAGTCAACCAGTGGACACTCCTCATTGGCACCCTACCGATCGCTTTCCTACTCTCCGCTGGTGACTTCTCGTTCACTGGCGGCCTCCCGCTCGATGACCGACAGCGCGAAGAGATCTTCCTTACGGCTGCACAATCCGCCTTCGCGATCGCGGTCTTCGCCAACCTAAAGATGGGCGCCCGCGAGGCGGTCATCCTCTTCTTGCTCTTCGCCACCCAACTCTTCATCACCAGCGAGTCTGTACGCCTCTACTACGCCGGAGCCTATTCGTTGCTCTGTGTCATCATCCTTATCGCCAACCGCCGGGATCTGCCGGTCACAATCCACGCGGCCTGGGATGTGCTACGCGGCAAACCCGATTCTCCCCACAGCCCAGCCTAGCCACGCCCACGAGAAAAGGCCCCTCTTGCGAGGGGCCTTTTAAGTGCTTGGTACGCCCGGGTGGACTCGAACCACCGACCTTTAGGTCCGCAACCTAACACTCTATCCGCTGAGCTACGGGCGCCCGTTACCGGGCTTGGTGCCGAAGGCGAGATTTGAACTCGCACGCCCGTGAGGACACTACGCCCTGAACGTAGCGCGTCTGCCATTCCGCCACTTCGGCTCCTTCGTCATTATGGGTGCGCCGCCCGGAGCGTTCAACCGGAATTGTGCGGCCCGAAGGTTGAATGGCTCCGCCATTCCGCCTAGACTGCGAAGTCCGGGCGGTTAGCTCAGTTGGTTAGAGCGCGTCGTTCACACCGACGAGGTCACTGGTTCGAGTCCAGTACCGCCCACCAGCATCCACCGCCCCGCGCCGCTGTCCGTTTCGCTTCTGCGCGGCGGAGCGTCCCATTCTACTTCCCAGACCACGTAAGCCGCGGCGTCCTCGCCAGCCCCAACGCGTAAACGCCCACCGCCAGCGCCCCCATCACCGCAAAATCGAGCGCCAGCCCGAAAAACCCCGATCTCCCATCGGCGTAGGCGGCCAATTCCAGCGCGTCCACCGCGTACGACAGCGGGTTGATGCGCGCCAGCACCTCCAGCCAGGCCGGCAAGTTGTCCACCGGGAAGAATGCCCCTGAAAAGAATAGCAGCGGAAACAGGGCGAGGTTCATCACCAGGTGAAAGCCCTGCATCGTCTCCACGCGCGACGCCAGCGCCTGCGCCAGTCCCGAGAGCATCACGTTCAGCAGCACGATCGTTGCGAACGCGACCACCAGTCCGCGTACCAGGCCGTACTGCCATTCGAATTCGACGAACGGCGCGGCCAGCAACAGCACTACGCTCGCCTGCAACACACCAATGCACACTCCCGCCAGCGACTTCCCGAACAGCACCGTCCGGGCGGAGTGCGGCGAAGACAGCAACATGCGCAGCAACCCGCTGTCGCGGTCTTTGTAGTACGAGGCGCTCGAGAACGTCGCGGAGAACACCGAAGTCATGACCACCACGCCTGCCACGAGGTAGGCCGTGAAGTTGCCCGCCTTTAAATTCGCAGGCGCGAGCCCTTCCGAGACTCCATTGCCGAGGAACACCAGGAACAGCAGCGGCGTGAGGATCGAGGAGTAAAGCTGCGACCGCGACCTCACCACCGCCCGTATGTCGCGGCCGAACAGTGCCCCGGCTGCCCCAACGGCGCTCATGACGCGCCTGCGACCGTCTGGGTTCGCCGAGCCACGTGTCTGAAATATGCGTCTTCCAGCGATGCCTTCTCGATGGCAACGCTTCGAATTGCACCGGGCGCCAGCGCAAACAACCTCGGTACGAACGCAGACGCGTCATCGACCGTGATGTGTACCGAGCCGTCGTGAGCAGTCACCTGGCCCTCTCCAGCCCACCCTGCAACCGTCGCCAACTGCTCCTCAGTGGGCGAATCCCAGCCAACTCGCACCGACTCTCGCTTCAACCCCTGTTTCAATTCAGCGGGCGTCCCGCTGGCCATCACGCGACCAGCCTGGATGAACGCCACGTGGTCACAAACTTGGTCCGCTTCCGACAAGTCGTTGGTCGCCAGCAGAATAGTCCGCGAGCCGCCGGCCCGCCCAAGCAGTGCCGCCCAAAGCGACTGCCGCTCATCGGGATCGACCCCTGTCGTCGGCTCGTCCAACAACAGCAGTTCTGGGTCATGCAGCAGTGCCCGGCACATTTCCAGCCGTCGACGCATGCCGCCGGAGAGCTTCGCGACGCTGTCGTTCGCACGCTCGGAAAGGCCGAACTCGGCCAGCCGCCGTTTGCTCTGCTCTCGAATCGTCCCTGCGGAAAGCCCGAACAACCTACCCGCGAGTTGGAGCGTTTCGGTGGGCGTCATTAGCGGGTCAAGCGCATTCTCCTGGAAGACGGTGCCCACGCGGGCGCGCAAGGCCGCCGCCGGCTCTTCGCCAAAGACCGAGAGCTGCCCGGCGGACGGACGTTCCATGGCGGCCAACAGCGAAACGAAGGTGCTCTTGCCGCTGCCGTTTGGCCCCAGCAATCCGAATACCGATCCTGCCGGTACGCTCAGCGTCAGCCCATCGAGCGCTCGCCGTTCGCCGTATTCGAACACGACATCAGTAGCTTCGATGATCGGTGGGGGCATGCTTGGAGTCTCGCACGGCGCCGGGACTGCGGCGAGCACACCGGCCGCTAAGAAACCGCTGTCAGGTTGACCACCAGCTGGCTCATCACAATCAGCACGATGATCGCCGCCATCGGGCTCAGGTCCATCATCCCCGTCTGCGGCATCACCCGCCGGATCGGTTCGATGATCGGCTCCGTAACGCGATAGAGCAACTGGTACAGCGGGCTCGCCTGGTCGATTGGGAACCAACTGAGCAGCGAGCGCGCTACCACAGCCCACGTGAGCATCGTCAGGAAAAAGAGCGTGAATTGAGCGACGTACGGGTCGATGGAACGCCACCTGAGGGCCGCAAAGAGCGAGATTCGTTGCTAAGAATACCAAACTCCGGGAAAGATGCGCGAAGGACTCCGCGCGCAGGGCTAACTGCTCGCCGCCCTGTTCACGGCGTAGATCATCACGTACAGCAGGATGATCACCGCCATCGCCGAGAAATCGAACATCCCCGTCCGCGGCATGATCCGCCGAACCGGCTCCAACAGCGGCTCCGTGAACTGGTGAAGCACCCGCACAAACTGGTTGCGCGGGTCCAACGGGAACCAGCTGATGAGAGACCGCGCGATGATCGCAAACAAAATGATGTACAGAAACGTCGTGAAAATGAGAGCGATCTGGTCGTTCAAGCTGGCCCGCCAAGCTCAATCGCTCGCCGATGCGCCGCTTTGATCGACTGCATGATCGCTGCCCGCACCGCGCCGCGTTCCAGTTCCACCAGGCCCGCCGCCGTTGTCCCCGCGGGCGAAGTCACCATCCCCCGCAGTTCGGCCGCCGGCTTCCCGCTCTCCTGGGCGTAAAGCGCCGAGCCGTAGACGGTCTGCAGCACCATCTCGGTCGCTTGTGGACGCGTCAGGCCAATGCTCACCGCGCCATCGATCATCGCTTCGATGAACAGGAAGACATACCCCGGCCCGCTGCCGCTGACTGCCGTCGCCATGTCCAGCTTCTTCTCATCGTCGACGTAAATCTCTCGGCCAATCGCAGCCAGCAGGCCCTGAGCGAATGCACGCTGCGCCTGCGAGACAGCCGAGGTGGCGGTCCACACAGACATCCCAGCCTTCACCGAGACCGGCGTGTTGGGCATCGCCCGCACCACCCGCTCGTGCCCCAGGTCGGTCTGAAGCGTGGCGATCCGTACTCCGGCCATGATCGAAATGAGCAACGATTCTGCGGGCAGCTTACCTCGCACGCTGTGCAGGTCCTGTGGTTTGATCGAAAGAATCGCGACCTCGGAGTTGCCGAGGCATGCGGCCGCGTCCGCCGTCACTCTTACGCCGTACGCCTTCTCCAAGGCGGTGCGCCGAGGCTCCACCACCTCACAGACGGTCACGTCGGCCGCTTGCAGCAACCCGGCGTCCAGCGTGGCCGAAAGGATCGCCTCGCCCATCACCCCGCCGCCGATGATCGCGACTTTCAAGCGCGCTCTCCGAAGATCGCCCGGCCGACTCGAATGTGGGTCGCGCCCTCTTCGATCGCCGTCTCAAAATCGTTCGTCATGCCCATCGAGAGGTCGGGCAACGCGTGGCGTTCGGCCAGCTTGCGTAGTTCACGAAATACGGGCCTTGCGCACTCAGCGTCGTCAGATTGTGGTGCGATGGTCATCAGACCGGTAACGAACACGCAGGAGGTCGCCGCCGCAGATTCCAGCGCACGCCCCACGTCCCCAGGGGCGACGCCGAATTTAGATGATTCGCCAGACACGTTCACTTCGAGCATCACCCGTTGCGGTTCCTTCGCGAATCGCCCGACAGTCTCAATCAGCCGTTCAGAGTCGATGCCGTGAAGTATAGCGAACCGCCCGCTGATGGACTTCACCTTGTTGGTCTGAAGGTGCCCGATGAGGTGAAAGGTTGGCATTGGGCCCGCGACCGGCAACAAAGAATCGACCGCTCCCATTTTCTCGAGAGCCTCCTGCACCCGGTTCTCGCCGAAATCGGTCACGCCGCAGCCGAGGGCGGCCACTACCGCCTCAGCCGGCCATGTCTTGCTCACGGCGATGAGCGTCACCCCATCTACCGGACGCCCCGCGCGCTGGCAGGCAAGCGCAGCGCGCTCCCGTACAGCTTCGATTCGTCCTCCGCGGTCCGTTGTAAGGTCGACATTCACGGCTTGAGGAAGTCCGGCGGATGCTTCGCTTCCCACACTGCCCGCGCGACAACCGCGAGCACGATGACCCCGAGGATGCCGAAACCCAGCAGCTTGCTGAAAGCAAAAATGTAGAAGAGAGCCACCAGCGCAAAGATGCCACCGAACATAATCCCCACAGGTAGCGCCAGCACGCGAAAGACCGCCAGGATGATAATGAGCGTCTCTTTGAACCCTCCCGGAGGCTCTTCATCGGGCGGCTGGTTGGAGCCGTAATAGAAGCTCATCCTTTCGAGTATACCGGCGGCGGCGAATCCAAGTCCGGGGCTATGGTGGCATCGATAGCTTGGGCGCCACGCGAAAGTGCCCCCGAAGGGGCACTCGTCACGGCGGACGGCGGCCGCTTGCTAGCCGCACTTGTTGTAGAAACAGTTGTGGCACGCCAGGCACCCCTCGGCGTAGTACAGCACCGAGCCGCACTCCGGGCAGCCAACGCCGCTCGCCACCGCTTCGGAGTGCTTCTTCGCGTCGATGCTCGTGTTCGTGCTGGCCACCACCTGGTCCGCCGGGATGAGCGTGGGCTGGACGGCGGCGTTGCCCGGGTCGAACTTCAGCTCCAACCAGCGAAAGACGTAATCAACGATGCTCGTGGCGATCGGGATCTGCTTGTTGCTCGTCGGGCCGCTCGGTTCGAAACGTGTATTGCGGAGCTTCGAAGCGAGTTCGTTGAGCGGCACGCCGTACTGCAGCGAGTAGCTCGTGAGCATCGCCACGGTGTCCATCAAGCCCGAAACGGTTGAGCCCTGTTTGTTCACATTGATGAACACCTCGCCCGGCGTCCCGTCGTCGAACAGGCCGACGGTCATGTAGCCCTCCTGCTCGCCCACGCGGAACTTGTGGGTAATCGCCTGGCGCTCGTCCGGCAGCTTGCGACGGACCGGGCCCATGTGCTGCGTGAGTAGCGCCTGGGCTGCTTCCACAGCCTTCTCGCCGTCGCTCTTGTCCGCGTGCTTCAGCACCTGCAGGTCGCGGGAACCGTCGCGATAGATAGTGATGCCCTTGCAGCCCGTGCGATATGCCAGCTCGTAGGCCGTGCGCACGTCATCAACCGTGGCTGTGTTCGGGAAGTTGATCGTCTTCGAGACTGCGTTGTCCGTCGCTTCCTGAAACGCGGCTTGCATACGCACATGCCAGTCAGGACTGATGTCGTGCGCCGTGACGAAGGTGTCTTTCACCCACTGCGGAACTTCGCCGCGCTCCGCCAGGTGGCCGCCCTCGGCGAGGAATCGAATCAACTCCTCGCTGTAGAAACCGTCTTCCTTGGCGATCGCTTCGAACTGCTCGTTCACCTCCGCCAGTTCCGTCCGCTTCGTCGGGTCGTCCTTGTCCAGGTAGTGCGAGCGGATGAAGGCCAGCGCGAACACAGGCTCAATCCCGCCTGAGCAGTCCGCGATGATGCTCAGGGTTCCGGTCGGCGCGATGGTCGTGCGGGTCGAGTTGCGCATCGGGCGTGGGCCTTCGGTGCCGCGCGGCCCGTAAATCGAGTCTGCCCAGTCTGGGAAGTTGCCCCGCACCGTGGCGAGCTGCTGCGAGGCGCTGTCCGCCTCTTTTTGGATGAAGCTCATCAGTTCGCGGGCCAGGTCCAACGCTTGCTCTGAGCTGTACGGTACGCGCATGTCGATCAACAGGTCGGACCAGCCCATCACGCCAAGGCCAATGCGACGGATCGCCAGTGACGTCTCCTGGATCTCGGGGATCGGATACTTGTTCATCTCGATCACGTTGTCGAGCATGTGCACGGTGCGGCGCACGACCTGTCGCAGGTGTGTCCAATCGATCTCCTTCGCTCCCGGCGCGCCGCTGGTGAAGTGCCCGAGGTTGATGGAACCCAGGTTGCACGAATCGTAGGAATAGAGCGGCTGCTCGCCGCAAGGGTTCGTCGATTCCACCGGCCCGCGCTTTGGTACCGGGTTGGCGCGTCCATCGTTGATCCGGTCAATGAACACCACGCCCGGGTCACCGTTCTTCCAGGCGTGCTCGAACATCGTCTCCCAGATCGCGCGCGCGTCCCGCTTGCCGGCTGGTTCGCCGGTCTTCGGGTTAATCATGTCGTACGTCGTGCCCGCTTCCACTGCCTGCATGAACACGTCCGTAACGGCAACGCTGATGTTGAAGTTCTGCAGAGTCGTCATATCGGACTTCATTTCGATGAAGGCATCGATATCCGGGTGGTCGATGCGCAGGATTCCCATATTCGCGCCGCGCCGCGTTCCGCCCTGCTTGATCGCCTCGGTGGCGGCATCGAAGACCTTCATGAACGAAACTGGCCCGCTCGCCACGCCCATCGTCGATTGCACACGGTCGTTCGCCGGTCGCAAGCGCGAGAATGCGAAGCCAGTGCCGCCGCCCGATTTGTGGATGATCGCCGTGTGCCGGATCGCTTCGAAAATGCCGTCGATCGAGTCTGGCACTGGCAGCACGAAGCAAGCTGAAAGCTGCTGCAGTTCATGGCCGGCGTTCACCAGTGTTGGCGAATTCGGGAGGAAGTCCAGGGAGGCCATCAGGCGGTAGAAGCTCTCCTCGGCGGCCGCGCGGTCGCCCTCGGTGCCGCCGAACTTCAACTCCGCTTCGGCCAGGTTCTGCGCCACCCTCCGGAAGCACTCATCCGGTGTCTCGATCGCATCACCCTTGTCGTTGCGCTGGGCGATGCGCCGCTCCATCACCACCTTGGCGTTATCCGAAAGCTCCGCCGGCTCGAATCCACCCGAACCCAAACCAGACTCTTCGCGTGACGTTGTTACCATGGTATTCCTCCCACGTCTGCGCACCGGGCAGACCTTTCATTATAGAACAAGTGTTCGTGACCTTCAACAGCTTTGGCTAAGAATGGGCGCGCTCCTGGCGGCCCGTTGCCAGCGCTTCGGCGACCTCGTCGCTGCGCCGCACCATCGGGTCCAGCGAGTGTCCGCGCTCCTCAATCACCCCGCGCCCGGCGTTCGCCTGGAGCGACTCGGGCGTCGAAAAGTGAGAAACCAGCACCGCCGCTGCTCCCAGCGCGCCACGGGTCTGGACCAGCTTGACGAGTTCAGCGGGCCTGAAATCGCGCACAGCCAGGAGGTAAGCCTTCTCGGAGATGACCAGCCCGGCTATCTCCGCGTCACCCTCCGGCGTCGTGCGGATTGCCCCTTCGAACTGCTCGGCGTGGAGTTCCCAAATCTTCTTCGTCAACTGACCGACTCCGCGAAGTGCCGGCTTTCCACATCATGCAGGAGCCTTGGCACCGATGGATCCGGCTCGTCGCCGGGAAGCGAAAGTTGAAGCGTCTTCTCTTCGAGGGTGAGCACCCGCCCGTTCTCAAGCGCCTCAACGGCTTCCTTCAGCGATTCAATGTCCGTGAACGCGCGATACACCGACGCGAACCTGATGTACGCGATGTGGTCCAACTTGCGCAGCAGGTCCATTGCCAGTTCGCCGACGAAGGCTGAAGGCACCTCGGGGCGCCCGTCAGAGGCCACCCGGGCCTCAATCTCCAGCGTTACAACCTCTAGCTGGGCAACAGAAACGCTGCGCTTCTCGCAGGCTTTGCGCAGGCCAGCCAGCAGCTTCTCGCGGTTGAAATCCTCCCGCCGGCCGTCTTTCTTCACCACCAGAACAGTCGAGATCTGGATCGATTCAACGGTCGTAAACCGCTCGCCGCAGGAGATGCACTGTCGGCGCCGCCGGATGCCGTCGTCGTTAGCCCGGCTGTCGGTCACTTTGGAGTCACGAAAATTGCAAAACGGGCAGCGCACGGTGTTTGCATAATCCTCTAAGAGTGTAAGCGGGTGAGCAATTCGCCCGCGCGTGCGCAGTATTCACCCTATATGTTGTGCCCGTCAACCCCTCCGGCCACAACATATAGTGCCGCGTTACGTCTTGCTGTGAATCTACGGCGCCAAGGAGTTTTCAAAAAGGCCAGAAATTGTTCAAACTGAAACAGAAACGGCCCTAGCCGCGCCGCGTCACGGCGTTCCGCTGGGCAAGGAAAAACTGGCACCCAGGCGTATCGGTCCAGGGCGAAAGGAACCCGCTTCCAGGGTGCAGGCACGTCCCTCGGCCGCCCTCCTGGTCTTCCACGAACTCTCTGCACCCACCGCACAAAGCAACTACTGGCGCGCGCTCGCGAATATTGTCGCCGAGCAAAAAGAGGAAGTCCGCATCGGGCGATGCCCCGCTCCAATCGTCGCCTTCCGGCAACTTCAGCGCCGGCGCGGCCCACGTTGTGGTTTGCCGCTGGCGCTTGCGATTCTTGCGATGCCCCATGTCCTGAGCCTACCGCCGCTCGCCAAACACCGCCACCCGGCATGGACCCCATGGAGGAGCTTTACGCTTCGTCCGCGACGTCCACCTGGCGAATCTGCCCGCGGCGGTCCTTGAACTTCGCTTTCAGGTAGTCCCGGTTCATCTTGGCGATGAAGTCCAGGCTGATCCCGGCGGGGCAAACCGCTTCGCATTCCCCGTAGTTCGTGCAGCTGCCAAAGTACGTCTCCATCGTATCCACCATCGACGTCACCCGCGCCCAGCGCTCCGGCTGGCCCTGTGGGAGGACGTTCAGGTGGGAGACTTTTGCTGATGTGAATAGCTGTGCCGCGCCGTTCGGGCAGGCTGCCACGCAGGCCCCGCAGCCTATGCAAGCCGCGGCATCCATGGCGATGTCGGCCACGGACTTCGGCACTAGCGTCAAGTTCGCTTCCTGCGCTCCGCCTGTCGGCGCGGTGATGAACCCGCCCGACTGGATAATCTTGTCAAACGCGCTGCGGTCCACCACCAGGTCCTTGATGATCGGAAAAGCCCGCGCCCGCCACGGCTCCACGGTGATGGTGTCGCCCGTCTTGAAGTAGCGCATGTGCAGTTGGCACGTAGTGGTGGCGGCGTTCGGCCCGTGCGGTGTCCCGTTGATCACCACGCCGCACGTGCCACAAATGCCCTCGCGGCAGTCGTTATCGAAGGCGACCGGTTCTTTGTTCTCCGCCAGCAGCTGCTCATTCACCACGTCCAGCATTTCGAGAAACGACATGTGGTCGTTGATCTCGTTCGCCTGGTAGGTTTCGAACCGCCCTTCCTCGTTCGGGCCGTTCTGGCGCCAGACCTTCAGTGTCAGCGAGAGGTTCACTTGTAGCTCCTCTGGGTCGGGTGAGCGTATTCGAACTCGAGTTGCTCTCTGTGCAGCGTCTCAGGCTTTCCGACGCCCGCGAATTCCCACGCCGCCACGTACGCGAAGTGCTCGTCATCGCGAAGCGCTTCGCCGTCGGGCGTCTGGTGCTCTTCGCGGAAGTGCGCCCCGCACGATTCTTCGCGGTCGAGGGCGTCCTGGCACATCAACTCGCCCAGTTCGAAAAAGTCGGCTACCCGTCCCGCGCGTTCCAGCGATTGGTTGAAGCTGGCGCCATCTCCCACGATCTTGAGGTTTTTCCAGAAGTCTTCGCGCAGTTCGCCGATCTCGCCGATCGCTTTGGTTAGCCCCGCCGCATTGCGCGCCATGCCGCAGTAGTCCCAGAGCACGCGCCCAAACTTGCGGTGATAGTAGTCCACGCTGTTTTCGCCCTTGATGCCCATCAGGCGACCGATTCGCTCGCGCACGCCTTCTTCGGCTTCGCGGAATGCCGGATCGCTGGTCGAAACCGGTGTTGTGCCCAGGTGATTGGCCAGCTCGCCCGCGATCGTTGTCGGCAGCACGAAGTAGCCATCCGCCAGGCCCTGCATCAACGCGCTCGCGCCAAGGCGGTTCGCGCCGTGGTCCGAAAAGTTCGCTTCCCCGGCTACGAACAGTCCCGGCAGGTTGCTCATCAGGTTGTAGTCCACCCACAGCCCGCCCATGGTGTAGTGCACCGCCGGGTAGATGCGCATCGGCGACTGGTACGGATCGTCGCCGGTGATCTTAGCGTACATATCGAACAAGTTGCCATAACGCTGCTCGATTGTCGCCTTGCCCAGGCGCGAAATCGCATCAGCGAAGTCGAGATAAACGCCGTTGTGGATCGTGCCCACGCCGTAGCCGTCGTCCACCACTTTCTTGGCCGCCCGCGATGCGACGTCACGGGGCACCAGGTTGCCAAATGATGGATACCGGCGTTCCAGGAAGTAGTCGCGTTCCGCTTCCGGGATGTCGCCCGGCGCACGCGTTTCACCTTTGATCGAGGCGGTCCACACCCGCCCGTCGTTACGCAGCGATTCGCTCATCAGCGTTAGCTTCGACTGGTAGTCGCCGCTCACCGGGATGCAGGTCGGGTGAATCTGCGTGTAGCACGGATTTGCGAAGTAGGCGCCTTTGCGATGCGCCCGCCAGGTCGCCGTCACGTTACATCCTTTGGCGCCCGTCGAGAGGTAGAAAGCGTTGTTGTAGCCGCCGCTCGCCAACACCACGGCGTGCGCCGAGTGCGACTGGATCTCGCCCGTCACAAGGTCTCGCACCACCACTCCGGCGGCGCGGCCGTCCACTACCACCAGGTCGAGCATTTCGTGCCGCGTATACAGCTCCACCGATCCGAGCTCCACCTGGCGCATCAACGCCTGGTAGGCGCCCAACTCCAGTTGCTGCCCAGTCTGCCCGCGCGCGTAGAACGTCCGCGAAACCTGCGCCCCGCCGAACGAACGGTTGTCGAGCAGCCCGCCGTATTCACGCGCGAACGGCACTCCCTGCGCCGCACACTGGTCGATGATGTTCCGGCTGATCTGCGCCAGCCGGTAGACATTCGCTTCGCGCGACCGGTAGTCCCCGCCCTTGATCGTGTCGTAGAACAGCCGGTAGACGCTGTCGCCGTCGTTCTTGTAATTCTTCGCCGCGTTGATCCCGCCCTGGGCGGCAATGCTGTGCGCCCTCCGTGCGCTGTCCTGAAAACAGAACGACTTGACGTTGTAGCCCTGTTCACCAAGCGTGGCTGCTGCCGCTCCACCGGCCAGCCCGGTACCAATGACGATCACTGAGAATTTGCGGCGGTTCTGCGGAGCAACCAGCTTGAGATTGAACTTGTGGTTATCCCACTTCTCCGCGAGGGTCCCTTCGGGAATCTTTGCATCGAGTTCCAAGGGTTAGTTCCCCCCCACTGGTTTGCCGGCGACGGCTACCGTCCCGGTGAACGCGGAAGACGCTTGCGCGCTCACGGTTTCGTCCTTGGGCTGCACCGGTTCATCGATTGCGCCGCTGATGATCGCCAAGGGGATCGAGACGTTGCCGATCACGATGATCGCCGCGAACGTCTGGGCGAAGCGCTTGCGCCACATATTGAACCGCGGATTGTTCAGCCCCAGCGATTGGAACATGCTCCAGGCGCCGTGGTAGATGTGAATGCCCAGCAAAATATTCGCAACCACATAGATCACGGTTACCGGCCAGCGTTCCGGCGAGAAGCTGTGCCAGAGGTTGCGGTACGGCTGTTCATCCACAAAGTCCTGGTGGACAACGTGCCAGCCCCAAGTGATGTCCATTAGGTGGAAGAGCACGAAGAACCCAACGATTACGCCGCTCCAACGCATCGTCCGAGCGGCGTACGTGGCGGCCGAGTAGCTGCGCCCGCCCTTGTAGCCGACCGGACGAGCCTTGCGGTTGAGGATTGTGAGCGTGGTAGCCGCGTGAATGTGGAAGATGAACGCCAGGATGAGGCCAACCCGCAGGATCCAGAGGAACCCCGTGTGCGGCAGAATCGGCTCGCCAATCGTTCGCAAGTACAACCCGTAGGCATTGAGGTGCTCTTCGGCGTCCGGGACGAATACTTTCAGGTTGCCGATCATGTGGGTGAGTACGAAGCCGAGCAGGACGATGCCCGTGACCGCCATCACGGCCTTCTTGCCAACTGCCGACCCGTAGAGGTCGAGGATCCAGAAGCTGGGCTTTCGCTTTTCGCGAACCGCAGGGATAGGTCGCGACGAGCTCGGCCCGCCTTTGCTACCGCTTAACAATCTGACCCCCCTCGGTCCTCGAAAAGGTCCTGCTAGATCGGCCGCTGCAGCCAGTCGGCGCATCCTGACCTTTCCGAATCCTACGCTCGCACCCCAGCGCCATCAATCGAGTCGTATACATTACAGCTATAGATTGTGTCCTTATCGATAGACGCAACGGTGGATTGTCGACGAATTTGGGCGACCTACAGGCCGATCCAGCGCGCCCACCGAAGGATGCCGATAACGGACTTGGCATCACAGATCTCCCCTGAATCGATAGCCGCCAGCGCTTCCTCGCCCGTCCGCAGTTCGACCTCGATGTCCTCGTCGTCATCCCCCGCCAGGCGGCTAGTACGCAGATTCGTGCAGACGAAGAGGTAGATGTATTCGGTCGTGTAGCCAGGCGCGACATAAAATCCACCAAACGGGGTGATGGCGTCCGGGAACTGCCCGACCTCCTCCTGCAGTTCCCGTGCGACCGCCTCGATCGGTTCTTCGCCCACCTCCAGCGTCCCCGTAGGCAGTTCCAGCAGGCGTTTTCCCGCAGCGTGCCGGTACTGGGTGACCAGCAATAATTCGCCGTCATCCGTCACTGGGACCATGCAGACCGCGCCCGGGTGAAGCAACGTTTCGCGTACCGCGATGACGCCGCCGGCCATCTCGATGCGGTCGAGGTTCACGTTGAAGAGGCGGCCGGTGTAGGCAGTTTCGTGAGAGAGCAACTTGGGCAGTTCGGTCATGCGACGAAGATAGCGGTGGCGCCATTCGGACGCACCCTGTGAGCAATGCCCGCGACTCGCTCCCGGCGGCTTGCTACACTTCGACTATGAAACGAGCCAACACCCGGACCGTCCGCGCGGGCACCATCACCATGGGAGGCGGCACACCGATCGTCGTCCAATCGATGTGCGCAACGCGCACCCAGGATGTGGAGGCTACTGCGGCGCAAACGCGCATGCTCCACGAAGCTGGCGCCGGGCTGGTCCGCATCGCCGTCGATAACGTCAAGGACGTGGAATGCCTCGCCACCGTCCGCGGCATGGTCCCTGAGGCAAACCTCGTGGTAGACCTCCAGGAGAACTACCGCCTCGTCACGCAAGTTGCACCCCACGTGAACAAGGTTCGCTACAACCCTGGTCATCTCTACCACCACGAGAAAGAGAAGCCGGTGAAGGACAAGGTCGCCTTCATTGCCGAGACCGCCGCCCTCCACGATTGCGCGATTCGTGTAGGAGTGAACTGTGGCTCGGTGGACCCCGCCATGCAGGAGAAATTCGACGGCGCGGACCCGCCCGAACTGCGCGGCGTCTCGGCCATGGTCGAAAGTGCCCTCGAACACTGTGCCTTTCTCGACGACCTCGGCTTCACCCGCTACGTCGTCTCTTTGAAGGACAGCGACCCGCGCAAGGTGATCGCGGGCAACACACGTTTTGCCGAAGCACGCCCCGATGTCCCTCTCCACCTTGGAGTCACCGAAGCAGGCCTGATGCCGGACGGCGTGATCAAGACGCGCATCGCTTTTGAGCAACTTCTCAGCCGCGGGATCGGTGACACGCTCCGCGTCTCGCTCACGCTGCCATTCGCCGACAAGTGGCGGGAAGTCGAAGCTGGACACAAGATCATTGCCGATATCGAAGCAGGTCGCTTCCGTTCAGTGCCGGTCTTCCAGGATCACGGCCTGAACATCATCAGCTGTCCGAGTTGTAGCCGCGTCGAAAACGAAGCCTTCGTGGACCTCGCCTTCGCCGTCAAAGAGATGTCGGCCTACGCCAAACCATACGACATAACGATCGCAGTCATGGGTTGCCGTGTGAACGGCCCCGGCGAAACCGACGACGCCGACCTCGGCCTCTGGTGCGCGCCCAACTTCGTCAACCTCAAGCGCGGCGAAGAGGAACTCGGCGCCTTCCCCTACGACACGGTTCTGGACCGCCTCAGGGTCGAACTGGACGCCATAATTGAGCAGAAGAAGCTCGCGGCGGTCTAACCGCGCGTCGACAAAACACGGAAGGCCCGACATTGGGCCGGGCCTCCGTTTGGTAGCTTTGGTGGAGACGCGGGAGAGTTGAACTCCCGGTCCAGACAAGTTCAGCTCCGGATTATCCTACAAGCTTTCCCACCGATTGGGATCTCGCCGGCAGCTACAGTGGTGGTCCCCATGCTGACCGGCCAGCCGATAATCTTAGG
>JBBQGT010000062.1:0-19093 GCA_038323265.1 Tepidiformales bacterium | reverse complement strand
CGCACATCGCCGATGGAGAGGGTGTGACTGTGGAACGCCACGCCAAACTCGGCCAAAAGACGCTTAGCGACCGCACCAACGGCTACGCGGGCGGCCGTCTCCCGAGCGCTCGCCCGTTCGAGCACATTGCGCACGTCATCGAAGCCGTACTTGATGGCCCCGGGGAGATCCGCATGGCCAGGGCGCAGGCGCGTCACACGCTCAATCTCAATGTCCACCGGTTCGATCGCCATTTTCTCTGTCCAGTTCACCCAGTCGCGGTTCTCGATCCAGAGGGCGACCGGCGAGCCGAGGGTGAAGCCGTGGCGCACGCCGCCCTTGATCTCGGCGTGATCCTTTTCGATCTTCATGCGGCCGCCGCGGCCGTAACCGCCCTGGCGCCGCACGAGGTCTGGCTCGATGTCACTCTCGGAAAGGGGGAGGCCCGCGGGTAACCCTTCGATGACCATCGTCAGGCCTTTGCCGTGGCTCTCGCCAGCGGTCAGAAATCGGAACTGGCCCATCTATTCGGCTCCCCGTGGTTGTGCTTGTTGAGCGGCGAACTCCGCCGCCGCCTCCTCGGTGGCCCGCGGCGGCAGGCCGACGACCGGCGGCAATTCAATCGGCACCGGCTGTCCGTTTGCGGCTCGCTGGTAACTCGTTTCGAATCGTCCGAGCAGTTCCGCCGGCGTCAGCGCTTCCCATGTAAGCGAGTCCGCGATGCCGCGCTCGACGGTCGTCGTCAGGATCGGCTTTTGGATCGGGGTGCCGTCGTCGCCGCTGAAGGTCGAATAGACATCCACGCGAACGAAGTGGAGGCGCAGGTTGGGGACGTCGTAGAGCATCATGTCGCACACCCTGGCGGCGAGGGAGATCGCTTCGTCCAGAGCTGACGAGACCTGGACGCGCCCCCCGTCCTCGGTGCGAAACTCGCCCTCGGAAGATGTTGAGATCGTGGCGCCGTCGGCGTCCACGGCAATAATTTGAGCGCCCTGCACCCCAGCCCAGAGGTTGGCGGGCGTGCCGCGCGGCGGGCGCGCGCGCTGCCAGGTGGCCAACGCTTCGAGGATGAGCGCGCCGACGATGTCCACGTCGCCCGATTCCACGCGATGCCGCCAGGCGCGGTGCTGGAACATCTCACTAGAAACGGCCCAGCCGACGAACAGGAAGATGACGAGGGTGATTACGCTGCCGACGACGATCACGCCCGCCTCCCAACCGCTTCGCGAGCGACGAGTGCCTTGCGGGCCGCTTCGAACATCACCTCGACGGGAGCAACCAGCCCGGTCCAGAGTTCGAAGGCCAGCGCGCCCTGGTAGATGAGCATCGGCAGGCCGCCAAGAGTTGGCAGGCCACGCTTCATGGCGTCCGTCAGCAGAGGAGTCTTCTCGGGGGCGTAGACGATATCCACGACCAGCGTCCCAGGCTTCGCCGATGCGAGGTCCGCTGGTGTGGCCGCCGGAGCTTGGCCACCGTACATGCCTATCGAGGTGCAGTTCACCAGAGCATCGTACCCCGCGAGGGAAGTGCCCGAGGGCACGGCGCTCACTCCGCGAAATCCTGCCGTGGTCACGTCCGAGGCGAGGTGTTCGGCGCGGGCTCTATTGCGGTTCGAAATTCCGACCGTGCCAGTTCGTGCTTCGCCAAGAGCAAACGCGATTCCGCGCGCCGCACCGCCCGCGCCAATCAGCAAGATCGCTTTGCCCTCGGGCTCGAAACGGGCTTCGTTGCGCAGAGCGGCCACAAAACCCGGGCCATCCGTGTTGAAGCCGAAGAGGTGCCCTTCGCGGTTGACGATGGTGTTCACCGCGCCGACTCGCGCGCTCTGACCGCCAAGCTCATTGAGCAGCGGAAAGACCGCTTCCTTGTACGGGATCGTGACGTTGGCGCCCAGCATGTTGGGATTGCGAAGGTTGGTGATCCGGGCCTCGAGGCCGCCTGGCGGCGTGTCCCAATGCTCGTAGGTGGTCTGCAATCCGCAATGGGCGAATGCCGCCGATTGAAAAGCGGGCGAAAGAGAATGGGCCACCGGGTGCCCGATGATCCCGCAGCGGCCGCTCAATTGCCGTACAACGCGATGTTCCGCTCGTGTTCAGCGAAGGTCACGGCGAAAACGTGCGAGCCGTCGGCTTTCTTCGCATCCGCAACGAAGTAGTAGAAGTTGGTGTCTTTTGGGTTGGCTACGCCTTTGATCGAGGCCAGGCCGGGACATGCGATGGGCCCTGGGGGGAGCCCGGCAAACAGCCTCGTGTTGTATTTCGAGGGGTTCTCGAGGTCGTCGATCGTGAGCTCTTTTTTCCACCAGCCGCTCTTCTCAACGCTTTTGGGGTCCAGGGCCGCCGCGAACTGTACCGTGGGGTCTGCGCCGAGCCGGTCGCCTGCCGCCAGACGATTATAGAAAACGGCAGCAATTATCGGGCGCTCTTCCTCCTTCGCCGCCTCACGCTCCACGACCGAGGCGAGGGTGAGCGCCTGGTGAGTATTCAATCCGTGCGTTGCCGCAGCGGCGCGCAGTTCGGGCGTGAAACGGCTGTCCATGGTCTTGATCATCAACGCCACCAACTGGGCGGCGGTCGAGCCAGTGGGCAGGATGTAGGTGTCGGGAAACAGGTACCCCTGTAGGCCTGCGCCCTCAGGCAAGTTGGCGGCGAGTGCCGGAGGGAGAATGGCCGTGGCGACAGCATCGAGGAACTGCTGGCGTGAGCCAACGCCTGCCTTTGCTGCGATGTCCGCCATCTCTTCGATTCTCAGACCTTCGGGGAAGGTGACGCGGACGACATCCACGGCATCGCGCACGGTCAACTGGCCGACGACGCCGACCGCCGACGAATTTTTGTTCAGGACGAAATCGCCGGCGCTCAACTTGTCCTGCAAGCCCATGAGGCTGACGAGCAGTTCGAACTGGCGACCCGAGCGGATGACCCCGAGAGCTTGCAACTCCCGGCCGATAGAGGCGGCGTTAGCGCCTTTCGCCAGCGAGTATTCCACCTTCTCCCCGCGCTGCACGGACTGCGCGCCGGAGGGGAGGTTGCCCGTCAACACGTCGCCCGGGGTGCGGGCGATGGCGTAGGTGGCCCCGAGAATGGCGATCACGCAGAGACCGGCCGCCGCCGCCGCCAGGCGCGCATGGATAGTGTTCAAGGTATCGCCCCGCGGCGGGAATCGAGCACGGCCTGGAGGACAATTGCGGCGGACTGCGAATCGAGTTCGCCTGACTTCCGCTTCGCAGCGCCACGCACGGTGCGGGCTGCTTCGACCGAAGAGAGGCGTTCGTCCCAGGTGCTGACCGGGACGGCAAGGCGTTCGCGCAATGTCCGGACGAGTTCGCGGGCGCTCGCTGTCTGGCCGGAATCGCTGCCCGACAGCGAGAGGGGAAGGCCGACCACCACCTCGCCGATGTCGTCCGCCCCGACCATGCGGACGATTTCATCGACCATGCGGGGCATGGAATCGGCGAGTATCGCGGGGCGCGGGTGGGCGAACATGCCCAGCTCGTCGCTCAGGGCAACGCCCGTCCGCCGCGAACCGGGATCAAGGGCGAGCACTCGCCGCTGGTGTGGCGCCTGGTGTTGGGGTTGCGTCATGGGTTTGCGTAGGGGTGGAATCTGGTGCCGGCGACCGGACTCCGAGTTTGACGTCAATCCGGAAACCGAACCGTGGCAGCCAGGGCGCCCAATCGGGCGTCACTTCTACCTCAGCATCTTCAATACCATAGCGGCTCTTGAGGGTCGATTTCGCGTCGTCCGGGGATTGGCCCTTCACCCCGTCTTTTATGTCTTCGCTGGTCATGTGGCGGGCGAAATCGCCGCGGACACGCAGTTCGGTGCGGATCTCGCCCGCGGCGGTATCCGAAAGGCTCACTCCAGTCTCCACCGCCGAGACACTGCCCGGAATGAACTCGCCAGTGCCGGTGGTGGGCCTGAGGACGAGCCTCGCGACCTGTCGCAGCGTGGCTTCAACCACCGCCAGTGCCTCCACCTTCACAGTTACTGGCAGCAGGAGAAAGTCGGCCGCCTCGCCGACGGCTGCCGAGGGCACGCCTACGTCCGTTGTGGCCTTGGCTGTGCGCAGAAAGATCGCGTCATGGGGCCGGGCGGCGACGAGCGTCTGGCGGGCGGCATCGGAGTTTCCGAAGGCGTTGGCCAGCGCCGTTAGCGCTTCGAAATCGGCTAGGGCGACCGCTGCCTTCTCCTGGTCCGTGCCACCTGACGCAGCTGCCGGGTTGGTGACGGTCATTGTGCGCAGCTTCGGCTCGAGCCAGCCGGTGAGCGTGGCGGCCGCAAGGTTGCCGGCGGCCCCGGGCTTCTGAGCGGTGACCGCCGCGGTCGCAGAAGAACCTGCAGCCACATTGGTCTCGGCGTCTACGAGGAATGGCACGAACGCCGGCCCACCGAGCACCACCGTCCCGGCGGGGAGAAGGACGGCGGCTGCGGTTGGGTTGGTGATTGTTATTGCCGCCTTGGCCGGCAGCGCGCCGACCAGCACCTTCCCGGTCGTCTTTACGGCCAGGGTGATGGTCTGTTCGGCGCTCACGTCTTCGGCCGGCACCTCGAGCGTCGCGACGTCTATCTGCTGCTGAGTTCGTGAGGCGATGACCGTTACGACCTCGCTCAGCGTTTCAACCGGCGGGTAAGCAGAGACGGTAGCGCTCGGCCCCACGCTCAAGCCAAGCGCGGCAATCGCGGCGAGCACCAGCGCAAAAACCGCGATCTGGGCGTACCGCCCAAGCGAGGGCAAAGCAAGGCTTTTGCCAAACATGCGGATCACGCGCTGGCCACCAGCGTCCCAGCGCACTTCGCCCGGGCGGCGGGCAACGGGAATGCCCACGAGGCGCGCGCGCCCAGCCAGGCCGACGGCGCCGGTGGCAATGGCGACTAGCTTGCCCGATTCATTCGCGTGGCGTTGCAGGCGCCGCATCCCCAACTCAGTGGAAAGCTGGCGGTTGCCATCCGGGGCATGGATGACGACGGCGTAGGTGGGCGCCATATCAACGCGCCCGCAGATCGCTGCGATGTCCTCTCGGCGGTCAATCAGCACGACGCTCGCAAGACTCGAACTCTCGGGTCCTTCCGGCAGGTCCTCGCTGTCCTCGTCTTGCGTCATGTCGCCCTCGATTCTGCTGCTAACCGGTCTAAAGCGCCGCTGCCCCAAGTTGGCGAGCGAGCACCATCGCTTCGTCCAGACGCGATGGATCCCTTGCGCCGGCTGTCGCCATATCGGCGCGGCCCCCACCCCCGCCACCAGCTGCCTTTGCGATTGCGCTCACCAGGTTGCCTGCATGCACGCCGCGCGCCGCAAGGTCTGGGCTCGCGGCCACCATAAACGATGGCCGCCCCTCGATGTTGGCGCCAAGGATCAGCAGGACCGGGGTGAGTTCGGCACGGACACGATCAGCGATCTCTTTCAGGGCTTCGTTCGAACTGACCTCGACGGTGGCCACGATCAGATTCGCCTCGCCAATGCGCGAGGCGCCCTGGATGAGACCGTCCGCCAGAGACGACCCTTGCAAACGCTGTAGCTGTTCGCTCTGTTTGCGCAACCGTTCGAGTTCGCCCTGCAGGCCGTCGAGACGGTCCTCGATCTCCGTGGGACTGGTGGAAAGTCGGTCGGCAATGCGCAGGAGGCGGTCTTGCTGTTCGAGCAGATGTGTTTCCGCCGCCTTACCGGTGAGCGCTTCAATGCGGCGCGTGCCTGCGGCCACGGACGACTCGCGCAGAATGTGGACGAAGCCGATTTCGCCAGTGTGGTGGACGTGGGTGCCACCGCAGAGTTCGGCGCTGAAGTTGACGCCATCGTCCTTGATCTCCACCACGCGGACTTCGTTGCCGTACTTGTCGCCGAAGAAGGCGAGGGCGCCCGACTCCACGGCCTGGCGGTAGCCGGTGGTGCGCCAGGCCACCTCAAGGTCGTGGCGTACTTTCTCGTTCGCGAGTTGTTGGGCTTCGACGAGCGCGGCCCGCGGGGTCGCTTCGAGGTGGGTGAAGTCAAACCGCAGCCGGTCGGGAGTGACCAACGAGCCCTGTTGGCGCACGTGCGGACCGAGGATCGAGCGCAAAGCGGCGTGCAAAAGGTGGGTGCCGGTGTGGTTACGCGCCGAGCCCCTGCGCCAGGCCAGGTCCACGGTGGCCTGGGCCGTGTCGCTCACGCGAATCTCGCCCTCGATGACTCGTCCGCGATGGATGATCGCGCCCGAGTTGCTCTGCGTGTCTTCGACGGCAAACACGCCAAGGTTCGTGCGGATCGAGCCGCGGTCGCCTATCTGGCCGCCGCCCTCGGGGTAGAACGGCGTTGTCGAGAGCACCAGTTCGCAGGTTTGGCCTTCGATGGCCAAGTTCACCAACGCGCCATCCCGCAGAATCGCCGCGATGTGGGCATCGGCCTCGACGTGCGAGTAGCCGACGAAGTCGCTGTGCTCTTCACCGATCGCCTTCAGCACGGGCGAGACTTCGCCCTTGAGGAACTTGCCCTGCTTGCGCGACTGCGCGCGTTGCGCTTCAAGCGCTGCTTCGAAGCCCGCTTCGTCGATGGTGAAGCCATCGGCGGCGGCGATCTCCTGGGTCAGTTCGCGAGGCATCCCGAAGGTGTCGTAGAGCAGAAACGCTTCGTCGCCGGGAATAACCTTCATGCCTAGGTCTTCGAGCCGCGCGAGCAGCGTCTCCAGCCGGGCGGTGCCCGCGGCGAGCGTGCGCACGAAGCGCTCTTCTTCGGCGGAAATGGCCCGCCGGATGAAGCTGCGGTTCTCCTCAAGGTGGGGGTAGCCGACCTTCAACTTGTCGATCGCCGCATCCGCAAGCTGGGCTGTGAAGGCGGTGCGCACGCCCGCTTTGCGCGCCATGTAGATTGCCCGGCGCAGCACTCGCCGCAGGACGTAGCCGCGGCCTTCGTTGCTGGGCACCACGCCATCGCCGATCAGCATCGTGGCCGCTCGACAGTGCTCGGACATGGCGCGGATGGTGTACGACTGCTCTTCGGTCGCGTGTCCGCTGAAGTAGTCGACGCCCACGACGGCGGCAGCCGCTTCGAGGATCGGCAGGAAGATGTCGGTTTCGAAAACAGAGCGCTTGCCCTGGAGGACGGCCGCCACGCGCTCCAGACCGCTCCCGGTGTCGATGTTTTGGGATGGCAACTCCGTGCGGCTGCCGTCCGGCGCCTGGTAGAGCTGCATGAACACCAGGTTCCAGATCTCCAGGAAGCGCTCGTCATCGAAGCCGACGCCACCGACCCCTTTGCCCTCCTCGTCGTAACGAACCTGGGCGTCCTCGAGACCGCGCTCCGGAAAGTAGTCGTAGTAGATCTCGCTGTCCGGGCCACAGGGACCACTGGCGCCCGGCGTGCCGTTCGGAAAGCTAAACCAGTAGTTCAGGTCCTCATCGCGGCGGTGGATGCGCTCTTCTGGCACGCCCACTTCTCGCCAAAAACCGTAGGCGTCGTCATCCGTCAGGAATACCGTAATGTGCAGGCGCTCGGGCGGAATCTCGTAGATTTCGGTCATCAGCTCCCAGGCGAAGCCGATCGCTTCCTTTTTGAAGTAATCGCCGAAGCTGAAGTTGCCCATCATTTCGAAGGCCGTGCAGTGGCTGAGGTCGCCGACCGCTTCGATGTCCGTTGTGCGGAAGCAGCGCTGCACGGTGGTGGCGCGGAGGGCCGGGGGCGCCTGCTCGCCCATGAACTGGGGCGTGAACTGCTGCATGCCGGCGCTCGTAAACATGGAGGTCGGGTCGCCAATCGGGACGAGGGGCCACGGCGGCAGCAGCAAATGGCCGCGCTCCTGGTAAAACGTCAGGAAGGCGTTGCGGATTTCATCGGAGGTTCGTGGCGGGTTCGACATAGAGCTTAGAAAGCATGCTACGGAGCCCACCGGACAAGTGTCGAGAAGAACTTCTCTTGACAGGCATTTCAGGCGCTACCTAGCATTAAGGCGGACGCACGATCTGCGTCCGCTATGCGCAGAGATCTCGAACCTCACAGTACAAGCTTCACTTCCGACTATTTCGCCGCCCGCCGCGCCGTTCGCGCATGGGGAGAGCGATGAGCGGAGCGTTGGGCGTCATTCTTCTCGCCGCCGGGCAGGGCACGCGCATGAAATCGGCGCTGCCGAAGGTCTTGCATCCCGTTTGCGGCACACCGATGGTCCACCACGCTTACCGCGCTGCGCTCGGACTTTCGCCGAAACGAGTCGTCATTGTCGTTGGCCATAAGGGCGAGCAGGTGCGCGAGGCCTTCGACGGGCTAGACGTACGGTTCGTGGAGCAGACCGAACTGCTGGGCACTGGCGATGCGGTCCGCCGGTGCGCATCAGTGCTCGAAGGCTGCGACGAAGTGCTCGTGCTGAACGGTGACTCACCGCTCCTCACGACCGAGGTACTGCAGCGGCTCTCCGCAAGCCGGGGAGATGCGCCAGTCGCCTTCCTCACCTACCTCACGCCCGAACACGGGAAGATGGGCCGGGTCATCCGCGATTCGAGCGGCCGCGCCAGCGAAATCATCGAAGCCGCCGACTACAACGGTCCCGACGGCCCGGCGGAGGTGAACGCCGGCAAGTACCTGTTCGATGCCGCCTGGCTGTGGCGCAACATCACTGACCTGCCCCTGAGCGCGAAGGGCGAGTACTACCTGACACACCTGGTCTCGGCCGCAGCAGCACTCGGCAACCCCGCCGTCCCGGTCACCGCCGACCCGTCCGAGGTAGTGGACTTTGACGACCGTCGAGGCCTCGCGGCGGCGGAGCGGATCCTGCGCACGCGGATCCTCGACGAGCACATGCTCAGCGGCGTGACCATCGCAGACCCCGCGACGACGTACATCGATGCAGGCGTAAGTCTCGAGCAGGACGTGACCGTACTGCCGAACTGCTACCTGCAGGGTGCGACGAACGTCGCTACCGGCTCCGTCATCGGGCCTGGGACGACCCTTCGAAACGCGACCGTGGGGCCGGACTGCCGAGTGCAATCATCGAACGTCGAGGACTCGAAGCTTGGGGCACGGGTGAGCGTTGGTCCGTTCGCGCATGTCCGCGGCAACGCCAACATCGGCGACGACTGCTACCTGGGAAACTACGCCGAGGTGAAGAACTCGATTCTCGGCAAGGGCGTGAAGATGCACCACTTCAGCTACCTCGCCGATGCCGATGTTGGCGACCGCGCGAATATCGCCGCCGGGGCCATTACCTGCAACTACGACGGCGAGCGCAAACACCGGACGGTGATCGGCGCTGGGGCGTTCATCGGTTGCGACACGATGCTCATTGCCCCGATCTCCATCGGTGAGGGTGCGCTTACCGCCGCCGGATCCGTCGTGAACGCCGATGTGCCGGCCGGTGGCCGAGTGGCTGGCGTGCCGGCGCGCCCGCTGGGCCAAAAACGGAGCCAAGCCTGAGATGGATGCTCCGATGATGTTCGCAGTGCTCGTAATCATCCTTGCATCGCTAGCGCTGGCGGCCGTGGCGGCGGCCGAGACCGCCCTTGAACGCGCGAGCGACGTGCGCATCCAGGCGATCGCCTCGCGCGGCGACCCTCGCGCCAGGCGCATAGCGGGGGACATGGACCATCCGCAGAAGTTCCTGGCAGCGTTGACCTCGGCTCGAGTACTCTTCGCGGCCACGGTCGTTTCTCTGTTCGCCTTCCTGGGCACGCGTGCCTACGAACCGTTCGAAGGCGCCGTTGGCATCGGCCTCATCGGCGGCGTTTGTGTGGCGATCTTGCAGATGACCGTCGGGCTGATGGCCGCGCGCCGTCCCGAGTATTCAGCCATCCAGTTGAGCCGCGTTGTACAGGTCACGGGGATAGTGTTCGCCATCCCCGCATTCATCCTCGCACTGCCGGCGCGTTTGATTGCACGCTCGCTGGATGCCGTCACGCCGGATGCCAACGGCGACATCCTCTCCCTTGTCGAACGTGAGGAAGCGGCGGGAGGCGTGGAGGAGCAGGAGCGGCGGATGATCCGGGGGATCATCGCCCTCGAAGACAAGACCGCCCGCGAGATCATGGTGCCGCGAATAGACGTCGCTGCGGCAGACATCGAAGACAGCGTAATGGACGTGGCGACGATCGTGAACGAGCGCGGTTTCAGCCGGGTGCCGGTTTACCGCGAAAACATCGACGACATTGTGGGCATCATTTACGCCAAGGATCTCCTGCGCGCGGTGGCCAACGGTGGGCGCGAGGGCCAGATCGCCGACATGCTCCGCGAGGCGGTCTTTATCCCTGAATCGAAGCGGCTCGACCAGCTTCTTACCGAGATGCAGGGATCGCGAAGCCACATGGCAATCGTCGTTGACGAATACGGCGGCACCGCTGGCCTCGTGACCATCGAAGACTTGCTCGAAGAGATCGTGGGCGAAATCGAAGACGAGTACGACACCGCGCGGCCCGCGATGGAAATCCTCTCCGAAGACGAAGTGGTGCTGGACGCCGGGATGCCGACGGACACTCTTCGCGACCTGTTTGGCTACGAAGTGGATTCCGAGGACTTCGATACGGTCGGCGGATTCCTGATCAACCAGCTCGGGCGGCTGCCGAGTGTGGGCGACGAAGTGTCCGTTGGCGGGCTAAACCTCAGGGTGCTGAGCATGTCTGGACGGCGCGTGAGGCGCCTGCGCATCGCCCGGGTGCACGAGGACGAACCGGAACACGCCGCCACTCACTGACAGCACCCCGGCCGCATGTATGATTCGGCCTCAATGAGCGACTCCCCTGAATTGCCATACTGGCTTGCGCTGCGGCGGGCGGGCCTTGGAAGCAGCAACTTCTCGCTGCTGTTGGCGCGGTACGGCGGCATTCGCGAGGCCTGGCAAGTACCGGCCGGCGAGTTGGGCCGCATTGGCATGGACCCTCAATACGTTGCAGCAATGACGAAAGCCCGCGTCACGTTCGCGCCGGACCGCGAGCTTGAACTCCTACAGAAGCATGACGCACGCGCCCTTACCTGGCTCGATCACAGTTTCCCAGAATCGCTGAAGGAGATACCACAGAGCCCGCCAGTGCTTTTCGTGCGGGGCGCGCTGGACCCACAGTTTCCGCAAGCCGTAGCCGTTGTGGGCACGCGCCACGTCACGCCTTACGGGCGGCAGGCAACCGAGCACTTCTGCGAGGCGCTCGCGCTCGCCGGGGTGGCGATCATCAGCGGACTGGCGCGCGGCGTGGACGCCATTGCGCATCGCGTGGCGCTGGAACAGGGCGCGCCGACGGTGGCGGCGCTGGCCGGCGGCATCGACCAAATCTACCCGCGCGAGAACGCCGGGCTCGCCGACCGCATTCTCGAACACGGCTGCCTCGTGAGCGAATACCCAGTGGGCATCCCTGCCCGCCGCGATTATTTTCCGCGCCGCAACCGGATCGTCTCCGGGCTGGCCCGCGCTACGCTCGTGGTCGAGGCGGGAGAAGGGAGCGGCGCGCTGCACACCGCGAACTGGGCGTTCGAACAGGGGCGGGACGTTTTCGCTATCCCGGGCAGCATCTTTTCGCGCCAGAGCCAGGGAACCAACCAGCTGATCCGCGAAAGCACCGCGCGCATCGTGGTCACCCCGGAGCAACTCTGCGAGGAGCTCAACCTGATCAGCGCCGGTGGGCAATTGCCGTTAACCGTTCCGGGCAACGCCGCGTTACCTCTGCGGGAAGCGCCCCCGGCCACCTCGGACGAGGAATCGCTGCTCAAGTACCTCAGCGACAAGGCTCTCCACATCGACGAGATTGCGCGGGCCAGCGGCGACCCCATCGCGAAGATCAGCAGCACCCTGCAGATCATGGAGTTAAAGGGGCTGATTCGCCAATCTGGACCAATGTCTTACTCAAAAGCTTGACAAGCCGCGCCGCTTTCCGGTAGCCATAAATAAGGAAGCGGGCACCCCCGTCCCTCCACCTCTCGTAATTAGCCGCCGGGCACCCCGGCAAAGGTAGACCTTTTGACCACTGCACCAACCTCTAAGCCAGCTCGCAAGGCTGCGGCCCCCGCGAAGAAGCGCCCCGCCGCCCGGCGGCCTGTGGCCAAGCCGGCCGCCCCGGTTGCGGCCAGGCCCCGAAGCGGCCGCAAGGCGCGCAACCTCGTGATTGTCGAATCTCCGACCAAAGCCCGCACCGTCGGCAACATCCTCGGTGACGACTACCTGGTCATTGCCTCCGTCGGCCATGTGCGCGACCTGCCGCCCTACGGTTATGGCGTCGAAAACATCGAGCAACTGGACTTCACGCCGAAGTACGTTATCGTCAAGGACAAAAAGCGCGGCGTCGACAAGTCGACAATCATCAACGAAATCGCCGAAGCGGCGAAGGACGCCGAGCGCGTCTTCCTATCCACCGACCCCGACCGCGAAGGCGAAGCCATCGCCTGGCACATCCGTGAGGCAGCCGGCATCCCCGAGGAGAAGACCGCGCGCGTCGTCTTCCACGAAATCACTAAGCCGGCGATTGAGCGGGCGTTCGAAGAGGCGATGAACCCGCCAGCAGGCGCTGATGACCACGGCCGCCACGGCAAGTTGGACCAGGACCTGGTGGACGCTCAGCAGGCGCGGCGGGTGCTCGACCGTCTGATCGGCTTTCCCCTGACCTGGTTCGTGCAGAAGAAAGTGAGCCGCGGAGCGAGCGCTGGCCGCGTTCAGAGCGTCGCCCTCGGACTGATTGTGAAGCGCGAACGGGAGATCACGGACTTCCGCGCAACCGAATACTGGTCGATTCACGCGAAGCTGGCCCGCGCCAGCCGCGAATTCGAAGCCGAACTGACCCGCTTCCCGGCGATCGCCAAGGGCGCATCGATGAAGCCGCCGTTCAAAGAAGCCGGCCCGGCGATCGCCAACGAGGCGGTGGCGAACGAATTGGTTGGCCAACTCAATCGCTCGGACTTCCGCGTAACCACGGTGAAGAAGGGCGAAAAATCCCGCTCACCAGTGCCAGCGTTCACCACCAGCACATTCCAACAGGCGGCGAACAACCGGCTGAACATGGGCGCCAGCCGGGCTATGGGCATCGCCCAGGAGCTGTACGAAGGCATCCAGGGGCAGCCCGGCCTGATCACCTATATGCGCACCGACTCGTTGAACGTCTCTCCCGAGGCGCGACGAGTGGCCCGGGTCTACATCGGCGAACGCTGGGGAAAGGATTATGTCCCGGCCAAGGAGCGCGTCTACAGCACCCGCACCAAGGGTGCCCAGGAAGCGCACGAGGCGATTCGGCCCACTGACCCGTCTCGAGCACCAGAATCGCTGCGCGGCACACTGAACGCCGACCAGATGCGCGTCTACACGCTCATCTGGCAGCGCTTCGTCGCCAGCCAGATGGCCGATGCGCGCTACACCACCGTCAGCGTGGAGATCGAAGCGCGGGAAGGCACTACTCTCCGCGGCACGTTCCGGGCCGGCGCTCAACACCTGGTGTTCGCGGGCCACCTCGCCGTCTACGGTGCCGATGCCAGTGACACGGAGCCGGACGAAGACGCCGAAGGCAACCTGCCCGACGTCACCGAAGGCGAAGTGTTGGAGCGCAAGAACGTTGATGGCCGCCAGCACCACACCGAACCGCCGCCCCGCTACACGGAGGCGTCGCTCGTGAAGGCGCTCGAAGAGCAGGGCATCGGCCGCCCAAGCACCTATGCGAGCATCGTCCAGACCGTGCAGAAGCGCGATTACGTGACGAAGCAGGGCCGGGCGCTTGTCCCACAGAAGCTTGGCTTCCTCGTCCACGACCTGCTCGATGAGCACATGAAAAAGTACGTTGCAGTCCCCTTCACGGGCGACATGGAAGCAGAACTTGACCAGGTTGCGGATGGCGAACGGGACTACGCGAGCGTCCTCAAGGGATTCTGGCCAGAGTTCAAGAAGTCTCTGGACGAGGCCGAAGGGAACGCCGGCAAGCACCAGGAAGAGACGGACATTCGCTGCAACGTCTGCAACCAGGCGAACCTCGTCATCAAGTGGGGACGCAACGGCGAGTTCTTCGCCTGCCCGCGGTACCCGGAATGCTCGAATTCACTACCGATGGATGAAAATCGCCAACCCGTCTTGGTCGCCGCGCCAACCGAGACGAAGTACGCCTGCCCGAAGTGCGGACACGCCACGGTCCAGAAAACCGGCCCTTACGGCCCGTACATCGATTGCGTCCAACGCGAGACAAAGAAATGCGACTTTCGCTCGGGGGTGCCGGTGGGCGTTGCCTGCCCGGAAGAGCCCGAGACCGGCCAGCTAGTGGAGAAGACGACCCGGCGCGGCATCTTCTACGGCTGCTGGAACTACCCGCATTGCAGCTACACGGCAAACACCCTGGATCCGGCGAAGATGCCGCCAGCCCGCCCGCAGGCGGAGCGCGAAGCGGCGAATATCAAGCTGCTGGAGCGCAGCGCGCGCGGCAAGGCCGCGTTCGCCAAGCGCAAGACCACGGTGCGCAAGGCGAGCTAATCGAACCAGCGCATCTCGCCGGGGGCGAGTTCCGCCTCGCTCACCTGGCCGCGCGCCTCGATCGCGATCGTGCGTGGCCGCGCGAGATCGTTTCGAACTTGGATACGGCCGCTCACCTGGCGCTGGAACAGCCCGGCGTAGGTCAGGCTGGCCGAATCGCCTACCACGCGCGGCGTCTTCGCGCGTGCCGCCACCTGCCAGATCGCGCCTTCGTGCGGTCGCAGCAGCGTATCGCCCATACCAAGCGCCCTACCGTTCCAAACGTCGAAGGCGATCTCGCCGGGGCGCAGATATTCGCTCGCTACCACCCATCGTGCGGTCTCGCCCCAGTTCAAAAAACCGACCAGCGCGCGTCCTTCGCCCAGGTCCGAGCGCCAGGCGAACGGCACCGGCCCATCGGAGACCTCGTACGCTTCGCCAGCCACCCCGGGCGATGGGAACAGTGCCAGGGCCATGTTTCGCCGTGCGTCACCGAGCATGGGCAAGTCGTCGCTCGCCACCACCATGCCGCCGGTCATCGCGATGCCCGTCGCGAGAAAGCGCACTTCGGCCTCGCTTAAGGCCGTGTCCGTTTCGCGCACCATCAAGCAATCCGGGTCGTTCGCCCACCAGCGCAGGTGCATCCAGTTGCGCTGCAGCGAAAGGCGCATGGCGTGCTTCACCGAAGGCTGGTTGCCATCGAACCAGAGTTCTTTCACGTCAGGCCCGACACGCATGGCGTCCACCAATCCGACGGCCGGGCCGAAGTGGCAGGTACAGCCAAGGATGAACGTCTCATCGCCGGCTGCCTCGCGAATGATTTCGAGGCCGCGGCGCAGGTTCATGACGGCCGACGTCCCGGGCGCGTGGTAGCGCACCTGTGAAGCCGGGACCGCAGCGTATCTGAGTGCGTCGAGCTTCAAGTATTCGTAGCCCCAATCGCGGACGACCGTGCCGACGGTATCGCGCAGCCACGCTTCGGAGGCCGGGTTGGTGCAATCGAGCACCGCGCAGCGCCCCAGCCAGGTTTCGACGAACAAGGTCTCCCCGTCATGGCTCTTGAGCGCCATCTCCGGGTGATCGCGCAGTGCTGCCGAGTCTTCGTGCAGGACGAACGGCGCCAGCCACAAGCCCGGCTTGTAGTCGGCGGCACGGTCGGCCAGCGCCTTCATGCCCGCCGGGAACTTCTCGTTCGGCACGAGCCAGTCGCCGGTGAAGCTCTGGAACCCATCGTCAATCTGCACATATTCGGCGGGGTGCCCGGTGGCCTTCATCTCGGCGAGGTTGGCGATGACATCGGCTTCGCTGACCTTGTTGTAGAAGTAGTACCAACTGCACCAGCCGGTCGGGACGTGGTCCGGGACGCGCGCCGCCATCTCGGCGGCGACCTCATCGGCGTAGCGGTACATCAGCAACCGTTCATCGCGTCCATCGACGAACAGCACAGGCGGCAGTTCGAGTGCCTCGCCGGGCGCTAACTCCGCGCCCTCCAGGTCGAACACGAAGCCAAGGCCGCGGACGCGCGACTCATCCTCGTTCAACTCCACCTCGAAATCGAAAAAGAAGCGGTCCATGCGCAGGCAGCCCACTACGAGTGCGGGCGAGCCCTGCGAAAGCAGCGTTACCGTCGCTGCTTCGCGGCTAACGTAGCGACGCCCGTCCTCGACGGTGCGAA
Organism: Tepidiformales bacterium; assembly: GCA_038323265.1. GTDB lineage: Bacteria > Chloroflexota > Dehalococcoidia > Tepidiformales > Tepidiformaceae > PNKC01. The sequence continues at coordinate 3,080 of JBBQGT010000062.1, read as the reverse complement.
TGTATCCACCGCGGTAGCTGTCATCAGATGGTGTGCCGAAGTTCCGGACGAGGGCGTCTCCATGCATGTAGCGCCCCTGGATCCACATCCATCCGTCAGCTGCCGGTTCGTCCATTTCGGCCCAGAAGCGCACGTCGCGGGGCTTGACCTGGGCCTCGGAGCGGTTGGTTACCGTCACCGTCAGACGCCCGCTCGCGGCGTCGTATTCGTGCGCCGCGGCCAGCCCCTCGGGCAGGTCCACCGCATTCAGCCAGAGGTCCCAGGGCAGAGTCGCCATACGGCCTATCGTAACCGGCGCTCTCCTTCTGGGCCGTTCGCGAGGGGGCGCAAGCGTCCGCTCATCTGCCAAATGCCTCCCGCGCCCGCTCGAGGTCTTTCGCCGTGCCGATATCGAACCACTCGCCTTCGATTGGCACGGCCGTCACGCGCGCGCCGGAGGCGACCAGCGCGGCCACGGCCTGGGGAAGCTCGTACTCGCGCCGCTCAGATGGCTCCAACCGGTCGATTTCCGGCCAAATGCTTGGCCCGAGGATGCTCAGCCCAGCGTTGTTCCAGCGGGTGGTGGATGTACCCTTTGGCGGCTTCTCGACGATGCGCAGGACGGCATTCGACGCATCGACGTAGACCGCCGCGCCCGCCCACGGGTCGTCGACTTCGTTCACGGCGATCGCGGCATCGGCCAGGCGGGAGGCCCGGAGCAGGCGCCGGTAGTTTTCGGGGCGGATCAGGATGTCTCCCCAGCCCACGAAGAACTGCCCGTCAGCGAGCCAATCGCGCGCGAGCGCCAAGGCCCGCGCCGTGCCTTCGAGCCGCTCCTGGCGCACGTAGCGCAAGGCCATGCCGCTCGCTTCGCCGTTGCCTAGTTCGCGCTCAAGGACATCGCCGAGGTAGCCCGTCACAATGGTGATCTCCTCGATCCCGGCGCGCCGCAAGCCATCGAGAATATGGGCGATGATTGGGCGGCCGGCGACCGTCAGGAGCGGCTTCGGCACCTCCCCGGTCAATGCTCCGAGCCGGCTTCCGCGCCCGGCGGCGAGCAGGACGGCCTTCGTGATCACAAAACGCGGAGCCCGTCAGAGGCGCGCACTTCGAACGCTGGCCCGCCGGTGGCCGCAATCGCCGCGGCCACGACTGCCTCGACGTCACCCGGCGCGCAGGCTGCAAGGGCGAATCCACCGAAGCCCGCGCCGGTCAACCGCGCGCCGAACGCACCCGCTTTGCGCATCGCCGCGCAGACGCGGTCCAACGCCGGCGTGCTGCAGCGAAAGTCTTCGCGCAAGCTATTGTGCGATTCGTTCAGCAGCGCGCCGAAGTGCTTCAGGTCACCGGCCTGGAGCGCCGCTTCGGCGAGGCCCACGCGTTCCGCCTCGCTCAAAATGTGACGGGCGATGCGCTTCACCGGCACCTTCGCCATGTGGTCGAACGTCGACGAGGTGAGCTGAACGAGCCTCGCCACTTCGACGCGCGCACCGTGCGCCACTTCCTGCGGCGTGACTCGCTCCGGCAGCCCGTCCACAAGGATGTCCACCACGTCGACGTCCGAAATCTGCCCAAGCGTTGGTGGGACCTCGAGGTCCACTCCCACTTCGTCCGCGATCATCGAGGCGGCGATGCGCGCGCCGACAACCCGTTCGTTGTACTGCTCGCGGACGCCACCCCCCTTTGGCGCTTCTTCGCCAGACGACGCCACCACAAACGCCAGGCCTTCGGGGATCGCTACCAGGCGCCTAACCGGCGGCTTGAAGTCGATGCGCAGAGCGTTGCCGGCCTCGGCGAAGACGATCACCGTCTGGTCCATCCCGCCGCTCTCCACGCCGACGTGCCGCTCGGCGACGATGGCGCGGCTCACCAGCTCTTCCTGCGCGAGCCGTTCGCCCCACACCTCTGATAGCGCGGCGAGCACGCCAACCGTGAGCGCGGATGACGAACTCAGCCCCCCGCTGGATGGCAGGTCGCCAAATACAAAGATGTCGGCGCCTTTGCTGGGCGCAATGTCCGCCAGCTGCGCCAACGCGCCCGCAAGGTAGCGGTGCCACGGCGCGCCCAGTTCTTCGTCGCGCTGCCCGCGGTGCAGTTCGGCCGGCATCTCAAATTGGCTCGAGGCGACGCGCACCACGCCATCGTCCCGCGCGCTGGCGGCGACCATTAGTGCTTGGCCAATGGCCATCGGCAGCACCGGGAGGTCCGAATAATCGGTGTGCTCGCCAATCAGGTTCACTCGCCCGGGCGCTCGCACGATAGTCGAAGCTGCGTGCCCATAGAGAGCCTGGAATTCGCGCCCAACGTCATCAGGATTCACCGCCAGAGCGTACCATCGGTGCCGCATGACTGCCCCAGACCGCCACGCGCCCGCCATCCGTGCAGTCCTGTTCGACGTTGGCGGGCCGCTCGATACCGAGGTCCTCTCCGAACAAGTGAACGATCGGGCAATCCGTGTGGCGCTCGAAGCAGAGGGCGAGGCGGTCAGCGACACAACCTACGCCGCCGCCTGCGCCTATGCCGTCGAAGCGTTCGCACCGGACGCATATGCCAGCATCATCTGGCGACTCGCTGACAACGACGTTGGGATCGCGCGGCGCGCTTTCGCTCGCTTGCACGGCGAGGATCGCATGGCGGCGCGCAGCGGCATCGAGCTGCGCCCGGGAATCGCGGCGCTCATCGAAAGTCTTCATGCACGCGGTGTACTGCTAGGGCTGGCCGCCAATCAGCCGTCCCGCATCATCGCCGAATTGGATGGGCACGGTATCGGCCTCTACTTCGCCCACCGCGAAGTGTCGGGACATCACGGCTACCGCAAGCCCGACGTTCGGCTCTTCCTCCGCGCCTGCGAGGATCTGCAGGTGGAGCCTGGCGAATGTGTGATGGTCGGTGACCGCATTGACAACGACATCGCACCGGCGCGGCTGCTGGGGATGCGCACGGTGCTCTTTCGCACAGGGCGGCACATCGCTCAGCAAGCACGATCATTTGACGAGTTCCCGGACATCGAAGTGCACACCGTGGCAGGGCTCACGACGGCGCTCCTTGAGCTCGCGCCCGGCCCTTTCGGCCCCTGAACCTTCCGTGACCGGACTTTACGT
>JBBQGT010000061.1:0-19640 GCA_038323265.1 Tepidiformales bacterium | reverse complement strand
GGAGCTCGGCCTGGCGCGCTTTAGCAAGCTCGAAATCGGTCTGCCCTCGCTCGAAATCGTCATGCAAGTCGACGCCCGGCCGGGTGCCGCAATGGACCTCTGGCTGACGGACGACAATAGCGTTGTCGCTCGTTGGAGCGCGGGTTCCTCAGCTGTGTACAACGGGGTCGTCTGCTTTCAGCTCATGCTCCAGCAAGGCGCCGAAGCGGTGCCTCTTGGACCCGGCAAGCACCAGCTGACAGTCGCTTTTCGCGAACCCGAAGGAAATGTCGTGACGGCCAAAACGGCCGAGGTCAAAAACCTCACGCCCAAGCTCACTGGGGCCGTCCCCGCCCCGGCCTCGGAAGTCTTTCGCGAGGGGCTGTCCTGCCCACGCGGCTCCTGATAGCCTTACGTCCCTACTTCGTTCACCAACGGCTCTCCCCTGCCCCATGCCTTCAAGTTCGAAAGAAAGTAGCCTACCGCGCGCCGTTCGTTGCCCTGCGAGATCGCCGAGTTGTGCGGCGAAATGATCACTTTCGGCAGACTCCAGAGCGGCGATTCGGCCGGCAGCGGTTCGGCCGAGACCACGTCCAGGTACGCCCCCGCGAGTTGCCCGGTGCGCAGCGCCTCGATCATCGCGCGCTCATCCACCACCTCGCCGCGTGCAATGTTGATGATGTGCGCGCCCGGCGGCAAAAGCGCGAATGCTTCTTCGCCGATGATCCCGCGTGTCTCGGGCGTCAGTGGGCAGGCCAGCGCCAACCAGTCGGCGCGCGGGAGCACTTCTCGCAACGCCGAAGGCGGAACCATTTCATCCACATGGTCGCCGTCTCGTTGAGCGCTGCGGCGCACGCCGACGACGTGCAGCCCGATGGCCCTGCCGAGCCGCGCGATTTCGTTCCCGATCGCGCCCACGCCCAGCACAACCAGAGTCTGGCCCTCGAGGTCCGGCGGCAGATCCTCGCGGATGGGCTCCCACGCCCTCCGCCGCTGCGATTCGCCCCACGCCGGGAAACGCCGCGCAAGCATCAGCAGGCCGCCGATAGCCGTCTGTGCGATTGGCCTGGCCGTCGAGCCGGAAGACGTTGTCAGCCTGATTCCACGTTCGATGAATCCACTGAATACCGGGTTGTCCACCCCGGCGTTGAACACATGAACCCATCTCAAGTTCGGCGCTCCGGCGGTGGTTGAGAAGAATCCGCCCGAAAGCCGCGGAAAGATGTCGAGCGAGAAAAAGGCAATCTCTATCCGTTCGATCTCCTGCGGCGCGAGGCGTCCATCCGGGTCGTCCGGTAACAGCACGAGATCACAGTCGAGGCCGGAGTCGGCGATGGCAGCCCGAAATTCGGCTTCGTAGGTGCGGGCGAAATGCGGCGAGACGAGAGCAACGGTCATGCTACCGCTTCTACCCCAGTGCAACTCCCAACGCTAGCCTGCTGCCAGCAACGCGGCGTAAATCGCTTCGCTCACGCGCACGAGCGGCAGCCACTCCCAGCCCTGATCCGAAAGAATGGCGACTACGTACGTGCCGCCGGGAGCCTCCACAAACGCGATGTCGTGCGTCGCCCCCTCCCACGTCCCGGTTTTGTTCCCAACATTCACGCCATCCGGGATGCCTTCGGGGATGCCCGAGCGTGTGCCCTGGGCGAGTAGCCACCCGCGCATCTCCCCCCGTGCCTCCGTTGAAACCCCGCGGCCCGAAACGATCGCTTCCATCAGGATCGCCATGTCGTTCGCCGTCGTCGGCAGGTCAATGGTATTGACGGACGTCGACGTCAGGCCCAACTCGCGGAGCGTGCCGTCAACCGTCCCGCCGCCCAACAAGTGCAGCAACGCGACGGCGCTGCTGTTGTCCGAAAGCGTCACCATTGCCCGCAGCGCATTGCGGATAACCACCCCGTCATCCGCTTCAAACGGCACTTCGCTAAGTGTCCCCAGGTCTTCGCTTACGACTTCCTCGGAAAACTGGATCTCGTCATCCAGGTTCAAAAGGCCGAGCGAACGCTGCCGCTCTGCTTCATACAGGATCGCCAGTTTGAATGTGCTGGCCGCGTAGAACTCGCGGTCGCCGTCGATGCTTGCGCTGCGCCCATCGGTCAGCCGCCGCACGGCCACGGATAGGTGCCCGGTGTCCTCGCCGAGCGCCCCTTCGATCGCCCGTTGCAGCGCCGTGTCGCCGCGCGCTTTAACTGGCGGAGGCACGTCGGCGCGCTGCTCCGCATTGGCCGTTGGTGGTGCCCCAGGGGTTGCCGCTGTCCCTTCGGAAGCTTCTGCCCCCCTCGCGGGCAGAAGTGGCTCCGCCAATTGCGACAGAGTCGGCAACGGACGCCTGCCATCTTCGCCGAGGACCATGCTCGTGAAGATCATCAGGCTGCCCAAAAAGACGGAAAGGGCAACGACGAACAACGGGAGCCACGAGTCCGTTGTCGAAGCGCCGGGACACGTTCCCCGGTGCTGATCATGGAAGGACCGCTGCCTGGAGCCCATAAGGGTGCTCCACCTTGCCTACGCCACCGTCGCGAATAATACACGCAACAACACGAACTGGTGAGCACTGGTGTCCAGCGCCGCAGCCACCATACAGATGTTCAACGAGACGCTACGATTCCCGCGGAGGCTGCCGATGGATACTCACAAGGCGATCATGACCAAGCGCGACACCCGTGCGTTCGCGGAAACGCCGATAACGGAAGACGTACTTACCCGGATCCTGCAGGCGGCGCGAATGGCCGGCAGCGCCAAAAACGCCCAGCCAGTCCGACTCATTGTCCTCCGTGATCGGGCCCGCAAGGCCGAACTCGCAAAGTGCGGCCGGTTCACGCCCCACGTCGTCGCTTCGCCGGTGGTCATCGCGATCGTGCTCGTGCCGGAACTCGGAGTAGTGGGCGCCCCGTTTACCATCTTCCGCGGCCCCTTCGATGCTGGCCGCGCCGCCCAGAACATCATGCTCGCGGCCTGGAACGAAGGGCTTGGAAGCTGCCCTGCCTCAATGCACGATGCCGAAGCCGCAGCGGCGGTGCTCGGCCTCCCCGAAGGGCACGTAGTCGCCAACCTCATCGCCCTCGGCTATCCCGCCGGAAAGGACGCGAACTCCGGAGGTCGCCCCCGCTTGCCGCTTGCTGACTTCGTTTACCAGGAAGTCTGGCAAGGCGACGAAAAGGGACTGAGCTAAGAAAGAAACCCTTGCTTTCCGTTCGGTGGCTGCTAGACTCCGCCGCCAGCACAGGGAGAGCCTGTCGCGGGAAGTTTGAGGGACGTGCATTAATGCTTCGAAGAGCCTTGAGAGGTCTCGTGATCGCCGGTGGATTGATAGGGCTGGCCGCCGGAACCACAGCGTGTGGAGGTGGTGGCACGAGCAACGTCAACGCGAATTCACCAACCCAGGCGGCAGCTGCCAAGCCAACCGCAACACCGCCGCCGCAATCGAAAATCATGATCGCCGATAACTCGTTCACCCCTGCCGAGCTGACTATTCCTGCCGGCACGAACGTCGTTTGGGAATGGAGTGGGACGAACCCTCACTCGGTCCTTATCAGCGGCCGCGCCTCGGACACCCTGACCGGCAGCGGCAAGTTCGAAAAGCTGTTCTCCACGCCAGGCACAACGTTTCCGTACCAGTGCGGCATCCACGGCGCGGCAATGAGTGGCAAGATCATCGTCCAATAACGGACCTAGCGGCCTACATCGCGAATGAGGCGACGGTCGCGCAGATCAGCGCGGCCGCGGCCGATGCAACCCCCGTGAAGGCGATGAGCCGCCATCGAATGCCGCCCGGTCGCTCGGGCGCCGGCACATACATCACCGGCGCGGGACCGTCCATGTGACGGCCGCGCTGGGGCTTCATGCGTGCGATTGGGTCGAGTACTTGCTGGGTCATGCGATGCTCCGGCGGTGCGGCGTGCTGTTCTGAACTTCGGCACCAGCGCCCGCGCCGCACAGGGCCAAGCGGGCCAGCCAGGGAGAACCTCCGGGCCAGACCTTGAAGCCTACAAGCCCGCGATCTGCGGCGGCAGGTCTCGCCCCACCGCTACGATCGGGCGAATGGTCTCCACACCCAGGAGCGCGCCAATCGCCGTCTGTGCCCCAACTTCGGCGAACCGCCCACTGTAGCCAGCATCATCAGCGGCCCGCGCGATCTAGTCCGAGTTTCATGCGCCTTCGAGCGTACCCGGTCTCCGAAGCGATGTCAGAAGCTCAGGCGGCGGCTACCACCGCCCAGCCGCCGGCGAACCCACGCCGCCGTACTCCTCGATCCGGCGCAGCGACCCCTCCGAGACGTCCTTCGGCAGCGCTGCCAGCGGGAAGAAGCGCGCTTCCGCGATCTCCGCGCTTTCGTTCGCTGCGAGCTCGAATGTTTCGGAGGCAAAGACCACAACGTGGTCACTCTTCGCCTCTGCGAAGTTCGAAAATGCCCCCATCAGGCGCATCTCGCCAATGGTCGCGCCGACCTCTTCGCGGGCTTCCCGGTGAGCGGCCGCTTCCAGCGATTCGCGGCGCTTCACACCTCCTCCGGGGAGGAACCATCCATCGCGATAGGTGTGGCGCACCAGCAACACTTCCCCGTTGCGAACCAGCAACACCCGGACACCGAGCGTCACCGGCTGGAAGATCATTCGCCGCACGTTCAGAGCCAGGTACGCACCGCGCAACAGCAAGTGCTTAATCGACATCACGGCCTGCCCAGCTTGAGTGGGGAGCCCGGGCACCGGGGCAGCAGCGAGCATTCGCCGCACAGCGGCCGCAACTTGCGGCACAGATGCTTCGCGTGCATCACGATCAGCGCGTGGTAGCGCGCGAACAGGTCACGGTCCTCGGCCAGCGCGCCCGTAAAGTAGCGCTGCCACTCCCCATAGCTCGCGTTGGCCGCGGGGCCCATGGCAAGCCGCGAAAAGACCCTCCGCGTGTAGGCATCGATGGCGAACGCTGGCTGGCGCGAGGCGTAGACCACGATGCAATCCGCCGTTTCCTCCCCAATTCCCCAGGTTGCCAGCGCGGATGCTCGCAACTCGGCGGCTGGCAGCGCCAGCAATCGCTCAACCCCCCCATGCGCGGTCGCCAGCGCGAGAAACGCCCGCAGCTTCTTCGTCTTCTGGCGGTACTGTCCGCTCGGCAGGATCAGCGCTTCCAGCGCCTCATCGGAGAGCGCGTCCATCGCTTCGGGTGCGAGCACCTTGGCGGCCTTCAGCTGAGCGATAGCTCGCTCGACGTTCACCCAGTTGGTGTTCTGCACCAGGATCGAGCCTACGACCACCTCGAAGGGGTCGGCATCCGGCCACCAATGCCAGCCTCGCCAGGCGTGCATCACCTCGAGTGCGCCGTAGATCTCCATGACCGGCCGGGTGTCTGCCGTCGTCATGCTTCCGCCGAAAGCATGGGCAACTCTTGCGGCGCTCCCGCGGGCCGGTTTCGCTCCGTGATCCAGGTCCGGGCGCCAACCGCCGAGACGAGGATCGCCCCTCCGAGCACCGCCCACCAGCCCGGCGTCTCACCGAGGAAGAGGAACACCCACACCGGGTTCAGCACAGGCTCAAGCATGCCGATGAGCGATGCCTCCAGTGCCTGGACGCGAGCCATGGCGAAACCGAAGAAAACGTACGCCACCCCAATCTGCACGATCCCAAGGAAAAGCAGGCCGGCAATATCCGCTAGTCCCGGCGTAAAGATCGATGTCTCTCTCCGGCCCACGTTTACCGCCAACAGGCCCACTACCAGGACCGCGTTGCCCAGGATCATCGCTTGCGGCCGCGTGTGCGGGCCGCAGCGTTTGTGGCGCAGCAGGGTCATCATGATCGCGAGCGTCACGCCGGCCGAAAGCGCGGCAATGTTCCCCCAGATCTCATCCGTCTCAAGCCGGCCCACAAAGAAGAGCGTCATCCCCCCAAAAGCAACGGCCACGGTCGTCAGGTCCAGACGCGTCGCTCGTTCGCCAAGGAACAGGGCGCCGAGTATCAACAGGTAGAGCGGCGCGGTGTACTGCAGGAAGATGGCATTCGCCGCCGTCGTCGTCTTCGTGGCGGTAACGAACAACAGCATCGTCGCCGCATAACTGAAAGCAATGCCCCATGTGAGCGCGTTCACCCGCCACGGTTTCACAAACGGTGGCCGCGTAATGATCGCGATGGTGACCCCCGCCAGCAGCGATCGCCACATGGCCACGCCCAGCGCATCGAGCGAAACCCACTTGATGAACAGCCCGCCCGTGCTCCACAGCACCGCCGCCGCGGTTACCCCCAGCAGCCCCTGGCGGTGTTCTGGCAACGAATGGAAGGCGGCGCGGCTGGCAGTTAAACGGGCGGAACTCACGGCATCCAAGCGTATACCGGATTCATGAACCGGGGACCGGTTCGGTCCCCGCGCGACCCGGGCTAGTCGAGCGGCGGCCTGTTATCCGGGAAGCGACGTTCGAGCAGGAAGATGATCGCCGAAACTACCACTCCAGCAGCAGCGGCAATCGCTGCGTAAATCATCAGCTGGTCGAAGCCCAAGTCAGCGGCAACGATAATCAGCAGGGCAAGCGCGAATCCCCACGTGAAGTACGTGAACTGACGACGGAAAAAGTTCCTCATGGCCACGAATAGTGACGACACAGCACGTGGATGTAAAGCTCTCCGCTACAGTTCCAATCCCAGCTTCCGTTCCAGCTTCACAGCATCGTCAATGATGTGCCGGAAGCGCGACCACACTTGCCGCGCGGCCTCTTCCGCTATCGCGAGGTCACCTGCGTCCAGTAAGCCCCCCGCCAGGAGTTGCTCCAGTTCGTCCCGATCTTCCTCGAAAATCGTCCCATCCGGCAACGTCCACCAGTCGAGTATCAGGTCCCGGTAGGAGACGCCTTCATCGCCAATTTCGACGTCCGTCACGGCGTCGAAGCGGTGCGCGATGACCGAGCCGTCGGCTCGCCGCATGCGGTAGAGGTTGTACGGGCGGCGCTTCCAGAAGTACCCGTGCGAGACGCTGCCTGGCGGCACGTCGATCGGTGTGCCGTGTATCGCCCCGCCCTTCTCCATCAGAAAGCGGATGATCACCAGCCCTCGCTCGCGGTGCAGCAGCGTACACTTGTACTCCCGCCAGCTTCCATCCGGTTTCTGCTTCCGCTCAAGGTAAGGGGAGCCGATCGCTCCCGCGAGGCGCTCGGGCGTATGCTCAGCCATTAATTCAACTTCCCACCGGAGGGGCGCATGGCAGACCTCGATTTCGAACACATCATCTATGAAAAGAAGGGGCCGGTCGCCGTCCTCACCATCAATCGCGAAGGCGCCCTCAACGCCATCGCCGGTCAGACCTCGCGCGAGATGCAGCGTGCCTGGGAAGACTTCCGCGATGACGACAGCCTGCGAGTCGCTATCCTCACCGGCGTTGGCGAAAAGTCCTTCTCCACTGGCATGGACCTCGTAGCCACCGCCCGCGGCGAAAACCAGTTCGCCGGCAAGCCCGCTCCTTTCGGCGGCTTCACCAAGCGGATGCCGATCTACAAGCCGATCATCGCCGCGATTAACGGCTTCTGCCTGGCCGGCGGCATGGAACTGGCCCTCACCTGCGACATCCGCATCTGCACCCCAGAAGCTCGCTTCGGACTGCCCGAAGTGCGTTGGGCGATTATGCCGGGCGCTGGCGGAACGCAGCGCATGCCCCGCGCCATCCCCCTCGCCTGGGCGAACTACCTCATCCTCACCGCAGATCAGATGGATTCGGACACCGCTTTCCGCATCGGCCTCGTCTCGCACGTCGTTCCGCGCGAGGAATTGATGGACCGCGCGATGGCTATCGCCAATATGATCTGCGAACGCGGCCCTCTCGCCGTTCGCGCCGCAAAAGAGACCATCCTTCGCGGGATGGACATGCCCCTCGAACACGGGATGGCCTATGAAGACCTCGTCCTCGGTCGCCTGATGGCAACGGATGATGCCAAAGAAGGGCCTCGCGCGTTCGCCGAAAAACGCAAGCCAGAATATAAGGGCCGCTGAGGAGTTTCGCCGTGCGCCTGCTGTGGGTCATTGGGGTAGCCGTGGCCGCCGCGCTCGCCGTGGCCGCGTGCTCCAGCCCCGAATCAAGACCCATCCCCAAGGTCGCCTCCGCCAAAGCTACCCGCGACGTCGTTGATGGCGATGCCAGGCTGACCTCCACGGTGTATGTGCGTTTCGATCGCGAACTCGCGCTGGCCCCTTCCAAGGTCCCGTTCTCCTCCAACTTTGAATTCGAAGTGTCCGGATTGGCCGGCACCCCAACCCGCCGGGTGCTCGTTTCGAAAGCCGACCTAAACGGCACGAACGGCCGCAGCGTGCTCCTCAAGGTAGACCAGGTTGTGCCCGACGGTTCGAAACTCAAGATCGCAGACAAGGCCTTCAGCGAAAACGCCACCAGCGAAACGATAGTCACCGTGCAGGGCGAGCTCAGTCCGTTGCTTGCCATCCTCGCCAGCGCTGCGCTCGGTCTTGGCCGCCCGGAACTGCTCGATCCTGGCATCACGATCCCGCCAACGGACATCGACCGGGACCCCGAGGCCATGCGCCAAGCGCTCGTCGCGATGTACGACACGCGCGGCTCCTCCGAGGAAACGAAAATGGCCGCCCTCGCCCGCTATGACAGCATCCCCGTGGCGACGGTGCCCTCCGCAAAGATGCGCGCCGCGCTGGCTGGCCTTACCGGCACCTTCGCCGAACCGGCGCTTGATTCGCTCTTTTCGGCCAACAACTGCACCGGCAAACCGGTCGCGCAAGTACTTTTCCAGCCGCCGCCAGACGCGCCCAAGCTTATCGCTCGCGTTACGTTTGCCAAGAACGGCCAGCGCATCATCTCGCTCAACACGTTCACCGAAAGCGACCGCATTGAGCACCTGATCCCGATCCTGGCGCATGAAGCGATCCACTGCGACAACGACGACAGCCGTTCCGAGGAGGTGGCCGCAACCGCTTTCGATGCCTTCCTCTACCTTCAGCTGGCCGCCGCCGACCCAACGATTGTGGATGCGCATACCGTGCTATCGCGCGAACTGAACATCGATGCAATCGCGCTGATTAATAGCGGGCGGCGCTTGCCGGAATCCGTCGGCATCCTCGGCAGCCCGGGCGTGCCCCGAGTCCTGCCCGATACGTCAGTCCAGTTCGCTTCGTTCGCCGAACTGGTAGCCGCCGCCTATCCGGGCATTGACCAACCATTATCCGCTTCTGAGCCCCTCGCCAAGACCTACGTCGCTCGCCTTGCGCCGCTCGCCGGGATGCAGCCTGGCGAAGCCTTCGACGTGCGCTACCTGGACGAACTGTTGGGCCGGGCGCTCGACCCCGCCACGCTTGGCAAGGCCATTGCAGCCTTCGGCCTCCGCCTCCGTTAATTCGCTAAGGGGCGTCGCAGCCCGTTAGTGTCTGTTCGACTAGTGCCAAAAAGTGTTCGGCTGCGAATGGCTTCTGTACGAAGGTGGTGTTTGGCGTGCGCGCCGCGAATTCCGCGGGGCCCTCTGCGCTGTAGCCGCTGATCAGGATTACTGGCAATTCCGGCCAGCGCCCGGCGATCGTCCGCCGCAGTTCGATGCCGGATTCACCGGGCATCACGATGTCGCTGATTACCAGATCCGGCCGCAGGGAGTCCAGCGCTTCGCGCGCTTTCGCCGCGTTTGCGGCCTGGCTAACAGCGTAGCCCTGTGTGCGTAAAAGGCGTGCCAGCATCACCCGGACCGGGTCATCGTCATCGACCACAAGGATCTTCGCCGCGACAGGCTGCCGCATACGATTCGTCTCGGAGACCAGTGACAACCCACCACTTCCAGGCAATGTTTTTTGTCCTCCAAGGTCTATGCAGCGAGGGCGCGCTTCAGTCTCCCCATTGTCGGTGGCGAACGAGATCGGGGGCATCGGGATTAACCCTTATAGGGAGCGTCGCTGAACTGAAGCTTTCGCATCCCCGCGGAGCAGGCGGGAGCCGCCACCCTGCGAAATCTTTGCTACACCCATGGTTGTCACTTACCATCGGGTTAGCCTCCGGGAGGGGTGCAAGATGCGGTTTATTGGCACGGTTGTCTCTGCGGCAATCCTGATCGTTCTCGTGTACCTCTTCGTCGGCTGGATGGTTGATGGCTACTTCGATGGAAATATCGTCCCCAACCGCTTCGTCCCCGATGCCTGGGCAGCCCCCAACAGCTGGAGCGAATGGCGCGACATTCTCATCGTATTCACATTCCTCTTCTGGATGTTCGCCGGCATTGTAATGATCGCCGTGGCCGTCGCCCTGTTCTTCGTAGCCCTCCTGGCACGGCGTATCTTGAAGGAGAACGCCGTCCCCGCGATCGATTCCCTCAAGGCCTCGTTGGATAACGTCCGCGGTACGGCCGAATTCGCCGGCGAGACGGTCGCTTCCCCGATTATCCGAACCTTCGCGGTCGTTAAAGGGGTTCGCACTGGCCTCGGCGCGGTCACCAACCTGCCAGCGTTCATCAAGAAACAGAAGAAGAAGCGCAAGTGAACACCGAGCCTCCCGAGAGCCTCGAAGATCGCAGCGTCGAACACGAAAATCCCGTTGTCGGGTGGGCGCGGGCGGTCGTCTTCGGTGTCCGTGACACCGCCGAACACATGCTCGACGAGGGCCGCCGGGGCGCCCGCGAGGCCCGCGAAGAGGGCTGGCAACGCTTCGACGATAAGACCCGCAACCGCCGCAAGCACGACTGAACCGGCGAGCCTGAAAAGAGCTGGCTTGCTACGATGGCCGCTGGCCGCGCCGCGGAGAGGTGCTGGAGTGGTCGATCAGGTACGCCTGGAAAGCGTATGTAGTGAAAGCTACCGTGGGTTCGAATCCCACCCTCTCCGCCAGTTGAATTCGCGATTCGATTTGCGATTTACGATTCGCCGCCTCGCCTGGCGGCCTTACCGCTTGATGAGTTGCCACTTGAGCACCGCTGGACCGCCGGTATCTGCGAGCGAGAGGCGAATCGGCAACGGCTTGCCCTCTTCTTTCGTGATCGCAAGCAGTAACGTCCCTTTGCCCTTCGATGGTGAAATCGAAACCGGTTCGTTGTTGATTACCACGCCAATCTCGCCCTCGTAAGTGATTGCCGCCTGGTACTCGCCCGCCGCTCCTTCGAACTGCGTCACCGCCAAAACGCGCCAATTATCGTCCGGCACGTCCAGGAACGGCGGTCCCGGGTAGGTAAGGTCGAGCTTTCCCAGGCTACCCTGCCCCACGATGCGTTCCGGATCGCTCTGTTCGAGGAAGGTCACCGCCCACTGTGATTCGCCCTCAATCGGATGCGGCGGCTGCGTAGGCGTTGGCGTCGGCTGTTCGCGGGGCTTCGCGTTCGAATCGCCCGGATTGAGCGAGTAGAAGAACGCTCCGATCGCCAGTGCGCAGGCGAGCACGCCGAGCCCGACCAATTCGCGCACTCCAAGGCCAAATCGTTGCATCGAATCAGGTTCCGCTGGCCAGCCGCTAGCGGCCAGTCCTCGTAAGCGCAAAGCAAAGAGACCTGCGCCCGCTGATCCCAAATCCATGTTGCGCTATGCTCTCGCCAAGGTGACGCAAATGAAGGTTCGCAACAGCTCCACCCTCCTCCCTCGCCGGGCGTAGGGTCCGGGTACCACACCGCTTGTCCACTGGCTGCGCCGCAGTGACGGCTGCGCGCGCGCTGGTTCGATGCGCCCTCGGCCCGCTTCCCCACTCTCCCTGTTCATTTCACCCGCGCTATGCGTACGCCGCCGTTTGCGGCGTCCTGAAGGACATCTCTGTTGCGATCTCGATTCACTGGTCTCTGGCGCCATCCGGATTTCGTCCGGCTCTGGGCGGGCGAGACGATCTCCATCTTCGGCACGCTCATTGGCGGCCTCGCGCTTTCGTTCACGGCCATCCTCTGGCTGGACGCAACCCCGCTCGAAATCAGCGTCCTCACGGGCGCCCAGTTCGTCCCGGGCTTCGTCGTCGGGCTGGTTGCCGGTGTCTGGGTAGACCGTCTGCACCGCCGCCCAATCATGATCACGGCCGATATCGGCCGCTTCGTTGCGCTGCTCACCATCCCCGTCGCGGCCGTCTTCGATGTACTCACCATCTGGCAGCTTTACGCTGTGGCCCTCACAGCCAGCACGCTCACGGTCTTCTTCGACGTCGCCTATCAGTCATACTTGCCGACGCTCGTCGACCGCGAGCAGTTGGTCGAAGGCAACGCCAAGCTCACCGCCAGTGGTTCGGTGGCCGAGGTGGGCAGCTTTAGCCTCAGCGGCTGGCTGGTGCAACTCCTCTCGGGGCCAGGCACGATCCTCATCGACGCCATCTCGTTTCTCGGCTCTGCGTTCTTCGTCTGGCGAATCCGCACCGAAGAGCCCCCGCCCATCCCCGAACACGAGCGTACCGGCGTCTGGCACGAAGCCAAAGCTGGCCTGCGCTTCGTGGTTCACGAGCCGCTCGTCCGCACACTCGCTGTTTCTAACGCAATCGCGATGTCCGGCAACCGCATGCTCAGCGTGGTCTTTCTGCTCTACCTCAACCAGGAAGTGGGCTTCGGCCCGGGCGCGTTAGGCATGATCTTTGCTGTCGGAGGAGTTACATCGTTGGCCGGGAGCTTCATGGCCGGGCGCGCCCAGTTCTTTGGCGGCCTCGGCCCAGCGATGGTCCTCGCTTCCGTGATGCGCACCGTGGGCACGCTCTTCATGCCCCTCGCCACAAGCGTTTCCGCGCTCGGCGCCAGCCTCCTCGTTGCCAACCAGTGCGTGACGGACCCCGCCTGGGCGTTCTACGAAATCAACGACGTCAGCCTCCGTCAGGCGGTCACGCCCCACGAAGTGCAGGGCCGCATGTTCGCCAGCTGCCGCTTCATTGAATTCGGCGCCATGCTCGTGGGTACAGCCATCGGCGGCGTCCTCGGCGAACTGATCGGCCTTCGCGAAACGCTCTTCGTCGCGGTCGGCCTAACCGGGCTTTCCGCCATCTGGCTGGCGTTTTCGCCGGTCGCAAGGCTAAGGACCGCGCCCGGGGCGGTTGCGGAGGCGGTGGTTGTGCCCGCCGCCGGCTAGTGCCTACTGCTCATAACGCTCCACCGTCGTGGCGTCGCGCACGTGCGCCTCGTCCGGGTTGGTGCCCGTGCTACGGAGCGCGCGCCGCTGGCGCAGCAGGTCCCAGCACTGGTCCAGATTGATCTCGATCGATTTCAGACGGTCGTGACTGCCGGGCGGGTGTTCGCCATCGGGGTGCGGTGCGAGCAGCTTGCGCTCTTCATCCACCAGCGCCTCGATCTGCTTCAGGACTTGCGGGTCATCCATCGGTCTGCTCCTGGGCTGCGCGCAGCCATGCTCTCAGTATATGTCCCGAGGGTGCCGCCCTAATCCACTCCGAAGAACCCGAATAGCTCCGGGTATTTCTTCAGGCTCGCGCCGCCATCGATATACAGCGTCTGGCCGGTCATCAGCGAAGAGGCGTCGGACGCCAGGTAGAGCGCCAGTTGCGCGATGTCCTCCGGTTCGCCCGCCCGGCCCATCGGTGCTTCCCGCACGAATGCTGCTTCAAGCCCCGGCACGGCCGTCATACCCTCCGTCTGCGGCGTGTGGATCAGCCCCGGCCCGATTGCGTTCACACGAATCTTTCGGCGCCCAAGCTCCAGCGCTCCTACCTTCGTCAGCATCGCCACGCCCGCTTTCGCTGCGCAGTACGCCGCGAAGCCCTCGGTCGCCTGGGTGGCGTTCAGGCTCGCGATGTTGATGATGCTCCCGCCTTGGCCCTGCGCGATAAGGCTCTTCGCTTCGTGCTTCATACATAGGAAGACGCCCGTCAGCGAGATGCCGATAACCTTGTCCCACTCCTCCAGCGGGTAATCCTGGATCGGCGAAAAGCCGCCCACGCCAGCGTTGTTGACCGCAATATCGAGCCTCCCGAAGCGCCGAACAGCCTGCGCCACCATCTTCTCCACCGCAGCTTCTTCCCGCACATCCACGGTTGCACCGTCTACGTAGTTGTGTCCGAGTTGCCCGATCAGCGCGCCGATGCCGTCCGCATTCAGGTCCGCGATGATGACCCGTGCGCCCGATTCGACGAACACCTCTACCGTCCGTTTGCCAATCCCCGAAGCACCCCCGGTGACGATCGCAACCTTGCCCTCAAGCCTTCCCATTCAGCCCTCCCTCCTGGCGCGCCTTTTCAACACAGAGACACTGAGATCGGAGGGTCGTTGAGCGGAGTAGAGGCTACTGCCTCCGCCGAGATCCCTCTCCAAATCTCTGTGCCTCGGTGGTTCGTTAGTCAGCTCAGAGGTTCGCCCGGAAGAAGGCGAGCGCCTTGGTCCAAGCCTCGGCGGCCGCCTTCGGGTTGTACTGAGGCTCGGGATGCTCGTCGTTGAAGAACGCATGCTGCGTGTCCGGATAGGTGATGAATTCGTGCTCGATGCCGCGCGCTGTCAACTCTTTGTCGTAGACCGGGACGTTCGGGTTCACGAAGTCGTCATGCTCGGCGAAGACCCCCAGCACCGGCGCCTTCAGGCCGTCCCAGTTGTACTGGACCGCCGGGTGGCCACCGTAAAAGTCGGCGCAGGCGCCCACGTCGCCGCCGCTGTTGCAGGCCGAAAAGAGGCTGAGCGCGCCGCCCATGCAGAACCCAATCGTCCCCACCGGGCCGCCTGTCAGGTCCTTCAGGTACGTCACCGCGCCCTTCAAGTCCTTCTCCGCCTGGCCAATGTTCAAGGCCATGAAGAGCTTCCCCGCCTCGTCCGGCTCATCCGTCACCTGGCCGTGGTACATGTCGGGCGCCAGCGCGACGAACCCTTCGCCCGCGAAGCGGTCGGCGATCTGCTTGATGTTGCCGTTCAAGCCCCACCACTCCTGGATCACGATAACGCCCTTGCCGCTGCCGCCCGCTGGCTTCGCCAGATAGCCAGAAGCAGTGCTGCCGTTGGATGCGAAGCTCACAATTTCGCCCATATTCGATCTCCTTGGGAGGCCTCGGTAGCCTCGGATGTTGCCGCCGTAGCCTACCCCGTGAGGCAAGCGCGTCAAGCGCGCAGTGTCGTCATCGCGGTGCCGGCGACTGGCGCCTCAACAACCCAGCCTCAAGGTCCGGATGAACGCCTCCACCCGCCGGTCGTCCCGCAGGACCACCACTCGCTTCCCATGGCGGTGGGCCGCCGCCATCAGTCGCAGAGCCTCGGGCCTGCGCGTCGCCCTGTAGTTCCACAACCACTTCATGAACTCCCAGTCGAACTTCTCCTCGCAGCCTTCCGCCATGTCAGGGCGCGAACGCCCCCGGTCACGGTGGCGATATACGCGCTTTAGCGCTCGCCAGAGGTACGTGTGGCGAGCGTAGTCCATGTAGATGATGGTGTCGGCCGCCGCTAACCGTGGGGCCATGGTGCCACCATAATTCCCATCGATAATCCAGCGTTCACGGCCCACCAACTCATTCACCACCACCGCCCACTCGTCTTCCGGCGTGGCTACCCAGTTCGGGCGCCAGTACTCCACATCGAGGTGGATAACCGGGAGGCCCGTGAGTTTTCCGAGGCGCCGCGCCAGCGTGGACTTTCCTGCGCCACCGGGTCCAATAATCGCGACGCGCTGCACGCTCGCAGTTTGGGTTGGCGCGAAAACAGGCGCAATCTGGCCTGGTTTTTTGGCGATTCTGCGATGAGCATTTCCCTTCCGCTCCACTAGGTCCGCGACGATCCCTATTGACGATCAGCCGGCACGTGCCAAGCTGTATGCGTTCGAGCTCCGGCGAACCGCCGGGTGGAGTGCCGTCGTGAAGATGGAATCAGTCCTCGCTGCCAAGGGGCCGCGCGTATTCGTCATCGACCCGGCAGCCGCCATCACCGAGGCGCTGGCCTCGCTCGCCGAGCACAACATCGGCGCGCTCATCGTGGTGGACGGACGCAAGCTGCCGATTGGTATCCTCTCCGAGCGAGACATCATCCGCTGCCTCGCCGCCGACCCCTCGTCCACCGGGAAGTGCGTCGAAGACCTGATGACCCGCGAGGTTGTCACTGGCACACCCGCGGATGACATCGAAGCGGTGCTCCAACTGATGACCTCGCGCCACTTCCGCCATCTGCCGATTATTGATGAGGGCGTGCTGGTCGGGATGGTCACCATTGGCGACCTTGTGAAGACGCAGCTCAACGACTACCGGGGCGCAGTCGACACGTTGGAAACGCAGTTGATGACCCCTTGATCTTCGCGGCTGGGACCGAGCTGCCCCCCGAAGCGCACGCGACGCGAGGAACGAATGCCAACTCCCGGCACCGCTGAACAACCGCTGCGCGTGGCGATCATTGGCGCCGGCCCATCGGCCTTCTACGCCGCTGATCACCTGCTGAAACAGCCGGCGCTGACCGTTGAGGTCGATATGTTCGACCGCCTGCCGACCCCCTACGGCCTTGTCCGCTTTGGCGTCGCGCCGGACCACCAGAAGATCAAGACGGTGACTCGTAACTTTGCCGAGGTCGCCGTTGGTCCTCGCTTTCGCTTCTACGGCGGAATCGAATTCGGACGCGATCTCACGCTCGAAGACATCCGTCACTACTACCACCAGGTGCTCTTCGCGACGGGCGCCCAGACCGACCGGCGCATGGGCATCCCAGGCGAGGATCTGCGAGGCAGCCATCCAGCCACCGAGTTCGTCGCCTGGTACAACGGCCATCCGGACTACCGCGCCTGTCAATTCGACCTCTCGCAGGAGCGCGCGGTGGTCGTCGGCGTGGGCAACGTGGCGATCGATGTCGCCCGCATCCTCTGCCTCACGCCTACGGAGCTGGCCGCCAGCGATATGGCGCCCCATGCCGTCGATGCGCTCTCCAGGAGCCGCGTCCGCGAAGTCCACCTCCTCGGGCGGCGCGGCCCAGCCCAAGCCGCCTTCACCAACCCCGAACTGAAGGAGCTTGGCACGCTCGCCGACGTCGACGTCATTGTGCGCCCAGGAGAAGCCACCCTCGACCCCCTCAGCCAGGCGTTCGTCGAGAAGGCCAACGACCGCGCCCTCACCCGTAAGATCGAGCTGATCCAGGGATACGCCAACCATGAACCAACGGGCCGCGCACGAAGGATCGTCCTCCGATTCCTCGTCTCGCCTGTCGAGCTGATCGACGATGGAAGCGGCGTGGTCTCCGGCGTGCGCGTGGTACGCAACGTCCTCAAAGGCTCGGACAGCGGTTCGCTCTCCGCCGAACCGACGAGCGACTTCGAAACGATCCCCGCCGGCCTCGTCTTCCGGTCAGTCGGGTACCGCGGCGTCCCGCTGCCCGGCGTCCCTTTCCACGAACGCTGGGGCGTGGTCCTCAACGAGCACGGCCGCGTCCTGGACCCCGATTCGCAGGCGCCGATCGTCGGCGAGTACGTTACCGGCTGGATCAAGCGCGGGCCTTCAGGCGTCATCGGGACGAACAAGCCCGACTCAGTCGAGACCGTCACGAAGATGCTCGAAGATGCCGCCGCTGGGCACACCTTCGAACCCAATGCGCCGCGCGCCGCCGACGCTGACGCGCTCATCCGCGGGCGCGCGCCGCGCTGCGTCAGCTTCGAAGACTGGCAGCGCCTCGACGCCCTTGAGCTGGCGGCCGGTGAAAAGTGCGGCCGCCCGCGCCTCAAGTTCACCTCAGTCGACGAGATGCTCGCCGCCCTGGGACGCTAAATCCGGCGAACCACGCCGTTCGCCGAAGATGGCGCTGAGCGGTCCGGCAGGCACGCTCACCCGCAGCGCCCTCGGAGCCACCGAGAACGTTATCGGCGTCACGCCGGCGTAGTCGCCATCCAACTGCACGGCCAGCCCGGCAGTCTCGATCCGCACCTCCGCCGTCCGCCCTTCGATGATGTGCCGGTCGTTGTGAATGCGGCTCATCGCCACACGCGCGGCCAACCGCACCACATCGACAATGGTCGCCGGGCACAGGGCCGCCACGTCCAACAAGCCGTCATCAATGATCGCTTCGGACGTGAGGTGGATTCTGCCGCCGTAGAGCCGAGTGTTCCCAAGCACCATCCAGGCGAGCGGCTCTTCGAACACTTCGCCGGCGCTGCGCCAGGTGACCATTCTCGGTCGCAGACGTGGCGCCATCCAGACTGCCTGCACAAGGTAGGCAAAATCGCCCACCACTTGCTTTAAACGCAACGAAACGCCATGCGCTACCTGGGCGTCCCATCCCACCCCCGCCATCAGCAGAAAGCAGCACCCATCCGCCAGCCCCAGATCGATTGAAACCACCTGGCCTGCGATGTGCGCGTCGAGCGCCGCACGGAGCCCCCTGGGGATGCCTGCCTCGGTGGCCCAGATGTTCACGGTACCGGCAGGCAGCGCCGCCAACGCCGTCTGCGAGTCTCGCAGCCCCAACGCCGCATCCCGCAGCGTCCCATCGCCGCCCACCGTGAAAAGGAGATCGTCGCCCCGCCCAGCAGACTCACGCGCCGCCCGCGTCGCCTCCTCGGGTGAAGCCGGGACCACCAATCGCGCCGTGATTTCGTGCCGCGCCAGGTACCGCACGATGCGCTGCCCGTCGAACGATTCGCGCACACCCCGCGCCGCCGGGTTGACCAGCAGGGTGGCGGCGCGACTCTTCATCGTTGCGGGCACTCTGCGGCGAAACGTACCATAGGCTCCACATCCTCGTCCCCGGAGCACTGCGTGATTCCACTCAAGCGAATCGATCACATCAGCATGGGCGCGCCCAGTTGGAAGCTCCAGTCCGAGAAGCTCGAAAAGCTCCTCGGCTTCAAGTTCCTGCACAGCTGGGAAGCTGGCCCCCATTCCGACTTCAGCGGCTCCGTCAGCCAGGTGCGCGGCACAGAGATCGAGTTCGAAATCATCGAACCGGCCGGCCCCAGGAGCTTCGTCCAGAAGTTCCTCGACGAAAGCGGCCCCGGACTGCACCACATAACCGCCGAAGTGCACGACATCGAAGAAACCGTAGCCGCACTCCAGGAGATGGGGATCACACCCTTCGGCGGCATCGCCGACGACGGCTTGTGGAAGCTCACCTACATCCATCCCAAGGACAGCAACGGCATCCTCTGGCAACTCTTCGTCCCGTATCGCTTCCCGGACCCGGTCGACCGCAACGCGGGCGGCGGCATCGTCAACCTGCAGCGTGTGGACCACGTCTCCCTCGCCGTGAAGGACCTCCCGAAGCAAGTGGAGTGGCAGGCGAAGGTGTTCGGCATGGAGGAGATCAACCGCTGGGAGAACGACAGCGAGGCGTACATGGGCGCCAACATGAGCATCCCAGGCAGCCTCCTCAAGCTCGAAATCATCCAGCCCAGCAGGCCCGAGAGCTTCGTCCAGAAGTTCATCGACGGCCGCCGCCAGGGCATGCACCACATCTGCTGCGAAGTCGCCTCGGTCGAAGCCGCCGCCGCCGCCCTGCGCGAAGCGGGCATCGAACCCTTCGGTGGCGTCATTAAAAACGACTGGAAGACTCACACCTTCATCCACCCCCGAGACAGCGGCGGCGTTCTCTTCCAGTTGTTCGAAGAACCGGCGTAGCGCAGCGCGGGGCCCTTACCCCCCGGCCCCCTCTTCCGACCCGGCGGGAGTGGAAGATTGTTCGACGGGGTGGTTTTCACCAGCCGTGGCCAGTTTCGTCCCAGCGGTGGAATTCGGCGATGGCTTCTTTGTCGAAGGTTTGCTCGGCGAGGGCCCATTCTTCTTCGTCGCGGGGTGGGAAGCCGTTCATGACGACGCCACGAAGTTCGATTTGACGGAGGGCTTGTTCGCGG
>JBBQGT010000060.1:0-19859 GCA_038323265.1 Tepidiformales bacterium | reverse complement strand
CCAACTGCAAAGCATCGGCCGGTTGCGCGGCAGCGGCCCCAACCCGTTCGACTACACCATCTGGGACGAGCGCACGGTCGAAGTGATCATCGCCACCTACGGTTCCAACTCGCCGGAACTCACGCTGTATCAGGAAGCGGCCGGTGTTCGCGGGCGGCTCCCTGGCGTACGTGGCCAGGACGACAACATGACCCTCAACATCCACGGCCAGTGGGGTATCCTCGGCCGCCTCGAACGCGCCGAGGGCGTACTCCGCGGCCTCATCGCATCGCTGGGCTAAGCCGGGACCACGAGCATCTGGGCCGCGGGCAAAAGCAACTTCAATTCGTTTTCTAGCCTTCGCAGCCGTTCCTGGTACGCCGCGCTCGAGAATTCTTCCGTGGTCATGATCACCGCGTCCTCCTCGTTGTCCGCGTAGTACTTGCGGCGCAGGCCTACTTCGTAAAACCCATAACGCCCGTAGAGCGCGCGTGCGGCGTCGTTCGAAACGCGGCATTCCAAGGTGGCCGCGTGCATGCCGGTTGATTCCGCCACCGCCAGCAGCCCGTGCACTACCAGGCTGCCGAGTCCCTGACGCCGCCGCTCCGGTCGCACTGCCACGGTCACCACATGCGCTTCATCCAGCATCAACCACAGTCCGCCAAAGCCAGTC
Source organism: Tepidiformales bacterium (assembly GCA_038323265.1). GTDB lineage: Bacteria > Chloroflexota > Dehalococcoidia > Tepidiformales > Tepidiformaceae > PNKC01. Next base: position 19,207 of record JBBQGT010000060.1, on the reverse strand, counting down.
ACTTTGCCGCCCTCTTCGAGCACGATGTAGCGCGCCATCTTGTTCTGTGTCAGTTCATTTTGAAAGGCAGTGAGCGGCCAGCCTGCGGCGAAAGCCGAGCGTTCCACCGCTAGCACGGCGTCCACGTCGCCCGCCCCCATCGGCCTCAGCACAAGGCTCTCGCTGCGCGGCTCAGGCTCAATCATCCTTCCCATCGTATCGGGTTGCGAAAACCCGTGGGGGGTGCAATCCGGGGTATGTGCTTGATTGGGCCGCTCCGTCGATAGCAAAGGCGTGGAACTCTCCGTTAGTGCGGGAACGGCGTTTGCTGTTACCCAAAAAAAGCAGCCCGCCGCGGCGGCGTGGTGGCAGCCGCCAAACGAGGTCTACCCTTTGCCCTCATCACGCCCTGCCAGGCCGCTCAATCTCCGCTGCGCCTGCCGCCGCCGCGACGCGCTCAGCGCCTACGCGTACCATTCCGCCTTGTGCTCCTAACAGCCGAAACGCTCGCCTCTTGGGTTCTGCCATTCGGCCTGCCGCCCGGCCCCATGGCGACCGCGGCGCGCGAGTTAGCGCACCATCTCGCCCGATTCGACGACCGTCCACGCGCCGGCATCATCGAAATCGTCGCTGGCGATCTGCCGGGCGATGGCTTCCTGGTCACGGTCGCTGCCAACCACGTTGAACTCCGCGGTGACAGCCCCCGTGGATGCCTGAATGCGGCCTACTGGCTGCTCGAACAACTCGGCTTTGCCTGGGTTGAACCCGGAGCGACTGGAACGCGATTCGTCCCCGGCAAGGGCCTCGCGGAAGGTGACCATCGCGAAAACCCGGCCTTCGCTCGCCGCACGCTCGTCCTCGGCAACGATGCACTCCACGACGAATGGGCCGAGTGGCTCCAATGGGCCAGCCGCAACCGCCTGAACGACATCTTCTTCCACGACACGCCCCCCAGCCGGCTCGATCGCGGCCCGGCCGTCCGGCCCGAGCACGCCGACGATATCGCGGCTGACGGGTCCGGCTGGCTGTTCGAACGCTGGGACGCCGAATCGTCGGCCATTCGCGGAGCCGCGAGCAAGGCAGGCATGACCATCCAGTTTGGCGGCCACCACCTGCCGGCCCTGTTGGAGCGCGTGCAGTTCGCAGACCACCCGGACTGGTTCCCTGTGCGCAACGGAGTGCGCGACTCCCGCTACAACCTCTGCGTATCCAGCGAAGGAGGCGTCGCGCACGTCCGCGTGCGCGCACGCGCTTTCTTCGAACGCTTCGCCGGGGCGGATGTCTACCACCTGTTCGGCGACGACATTCGCGGCGGCGGCTGGTGCGAATGCGGACGCTGCGCCGATATGTCGCCCTCGGATCAGGCGCTGTTCGCCACCAACATCCTCGCCGAAGTCCTCGCCGAGGCGGCGCCCGCGGCGCGAATCGCCCACCTGGCTTACCACGACACGCTCCTGCCACCCACGTCTGTGCAGCCGCGAAACAACGTCTCGCTGCTCTTCGCACCGCGCGAACGGTGTTACGCCCACGCCATTAATGACCCGGCCTGCGAGCGAAACGTGTCGCAATACTGGACGGCGTTCACTGACCTCCTCCCGCTCTTCGCCAACGACCCGGCGCGCATCGACGTTTTCGAGTACTACAGCGATGCGATCCTTTTCAAGTGGCTCGCCCCACCGTCGCTCGATGTCCTGCCAGCGGATGCACGCGCCTACGCTTCCGCGGGCGCCGGTAACCTCCAAAACCTGATGGTCAGCCCGCGTCCGTGGATTGGGCCCCCGTGGCACGCCTGGTGGATGGCCCGCTGCGCCTGGGATCCAGAGACAACCGTCGAGGCGGCCCTCGCCCACTTCTGCGCAGCTGCCTACCCCGGCCACGTAGCCCTCATGGCTACCTACTACGAGCTTCAGGAGCGCGCCTACCGGCTAGTCCTTGACCTCCATGACCTGCACCCCTCGGTACGGCGCGACGTCCTGGACTTCTCCACCGAGCCCTCTGAAACCATGCGCACCAAGGTCGTCGAACTGGTCGAAGCAGCGTTGTTGTTCGACGAGTTACGCCGCCGCATTCGAAACTTGAACGGCCCCAGCATGGCTACCGAGAGGAGACAGGCCGAACTTGTGTGGCACGTAGTCGCCCACCTCGCCCACCGCATGGCCGCGTGGCAATTGTCAGTTCAGGGCAGTGACCATAGCGGCCGGGCTGGACATCTTGCCGAGGCGTCGACGCATCAGGAGTGGCTTGCAGATTGGGACCGTGGTTCGAACCCGCCCGCCTACGCGAACCTCAGCCGTTACTTGCTGAGCGCGATGCGCCACTACACCGGGCTGCTCGCCTGACAACGGACACAAAAATGCCGCGACATCGAAACATCGCGGCTTTTTGTGAGGGTGTAATCGCAGCGCAAGTGGAGCGGACACCCCGCGCGTTGACACCCTCACTTAGGATTTTAGCCATCGCTAAGCGGTTGTCCAGCGTTTCCTGCCTCACGAACGTTAAAGTTTCGACATCCAAGCTTCATGTTGGCCTTCGAGCGCCGTTCGGCGTCTACTAACCTCGTGCGCGCGCTTATCATCGCCAACGGAGAAGCTCCATCGCGGGGACTGCTCAAGGAACTGGCTACCCAGGCGACGCTCCTTGTCGCCGCCGATGGTGGCGCATCCCACGCCATGGCTGCCGGTCTACAGCTCGATGCGGTAGTTGGCGACCTCGATTCCGTCACCCCCGAAATGCGCCGAACACTGCCCGCGGAGCTCTTCCACCGCGATTCCAACCCGGACACCACCGATCTGCAGAAAGCGATTGCTTACTGCATCGCCCAGGGCGCAGATGTTGTTGACGTTGTGGCCGCTAGCGGAGGGCGCGCGGACCATGCGCTGGCCAACCTCTCGGTCCTCCGCCTCTTTCGCGGGCAGGCAGCCGTCCGCATCATTGATGACTATTTTGAAGTCAGCCTGATCGAGCAACAGGCGATGGTGGACGCGCCGATCGGCACGGTGGTCTCGCTCATCGCCATCGGTCAGGCCGAAGGCGTGACGACGACAGGGCTCCGCTGGAATCTGACCGCCTACCCCCTCGCGTTCAGTCCCCGCGGCATCCACAACGAAGTGGCTAAGCCTCCGGCGCATATCTCGGTCGCGAAGGGCGATGTCCTCTTATTCCGCGGCCGCTGGGTCGAAAAGCACTCGTAAAGACGCGCGGGGAGGCCGTCACCTTCGCCGGGGCTGGGCCCATACCTCTGCTGTCCGGCCAATGCGCCGGCCGGCCCACCTCGCCGGGCCGAACGCCAAGGAGATACCACTCGAATGTTTAGCGTTCTCAACAGCAAGCTCCTCTCAATCGGAGCCGCCTCAATAATCGCTGTCGGCGTGATCGGCGCAGCGTCCATTGCCCTCGCCGATGAGCCAACCCCCGGCGCGACGCCTCCCGCCCAACGCGCCGCCGGTGAGCGTCACGGCGACCACTTCGGCGCCGGGCTTCTCGTCGCCGGGAAAATTCTCCAGGATGCCGGCGTCACTCGAGACGAACTGAAGCAGGGCTCCGCCGACGGCAAGACGGTCGCCGAAATCATCACGGCATACGGCGACAAGTCCATTGCCACTGTGAAATCAGATACTCTCGCGGCAGTCGATGCTCGCCTCGCCGCCGCCGTTGCTTCTGGCAAGCTCACCCAGCCAGAGGCCGTGAAGATCAAGGATGGCGCGCCCGCGCTGTTCGACCGGCTCATGTCGGCCAAGCCCGGCGATCATCAGAAGCCCGGAGACGGACACCCGCGGTTGGTCGCCGTCGGCAAAAACGCCCTGAAGACCGTCGCCGACACGCTTGGCCTCGAACCTAAGGCGCTCATTGAACAACTCAAGGGTGGAAAAACGATCGCTGAAGTTGCCGGCGACAAGACAGCCGCCGTCACCCAGGCTCTCACCGATCAGGCGAACGCGGCCATCGATAAGGCCGTCGCCGATGGCAAACTGCCAGCCGATAAGGCAGCGGATGCCAAGGCCAAGGCCGCGGAGCACATCGAAAAGTTCGTCAAAGAAGCGCACCGCCAGCCCGGTGATGCGCCACGTGCCAATGGCCCGAAGCCAGGACGCGGGGGCAAGCCGCCTAAGGCGAACTAGCCCCGAGTAGCGGCGATGCTACTGACCACCGCCACCAGCTGACGAGGCGCCCGATTGCGGGCGCTTCGTCGTTGGCCCTTCAACGTTTACGTTCGGGAGTACACGGTCCAGCCACTTCGGCATCCACCAGTTGCGATCTCCGAGCAGCTCCATCGTCGCCGGCACCAGCACAAGACGGACGACGGTGGCGTCCACAAAGATGGCGGACGCCAGTCCGATGCCGAACTCTTTGATGACCCGGTCCTGCCCCAGTACGAACGACCCGAAGACCGCCACCATGATCGCCGCCGCCGCCGTAATCACCCGCGCCGTCGCTGCGAGACCGTGGCTCACGGCCGTGGCGTTGTCTCCGGATTGCAGGTACTCCTCGCGAATGTGGCTGATGAGGAACACCTCGTAGTCCATCGAAAGGCCGAAGAGGATGGCGAACATCATCATTGGCAAGAAGGTCTCTACCGGCCCTTTCTGCACGCCGATAATGTCCGCCCCCCAGCCCCACTGGAAGACCGCGATCACCACCCCGTAGGCTGCCCCGATGCTCAGCAAGTTCATGATCGCCGCCTTCAGGGCCACAAGCACCGAACGGAACACGATCATCAACAGGATGAAGCTCAGGCCGATGACACCTGTGAAAAGGAAGGGCATGCGGCTCGTGATCTTGTCCTGGGCATCGACGTTCCCCGCCGTCGCGCCCGTCACGAGCAACGACGTCCCGGTGCCGGATTCGACGCCTGGCAGCTCAGCGTGCCGAAGCCGGTGCACCAGGTTCGACGTCTCAGTGTTTTGCGGCGAAGTACCAGGAATCAACGAAATCAGCGCCGTGTCGCCGTTCGGGTTGAACACCGCCGGGCTGACCTCCACCACGTTGGGCGTGTTGCGAATCTTTTCCACCGCGGCATCCACGATTCGCTTGCGAGCCGCCGTGTCGGCTTCATTGGAAAGGTCCGCGACCACAAAGAGAGGCCCGTTGAAGCCCGGTCCGAAGCCCTTGACCAACAGGTCGTAGGCCTGCCGCGAGCGCGTGTTTTCTGGCAGGTTGCCCGCGTCGGTGAAGCCCAGCTCCATCTTCAAGATTGGCGAGGCGAGGAACAGCAGCAGCACTGCGGCGCCGATGAAGTAGACCAGCGGCCTCCGCTGAATCTGCTTGCTCAGGCGGTACCAGCCGCTGTTTACGTCTACGCCCTCGGTGCTGTGCAAAAACGGCACCCGCCAGCGGTCGATCCGTTTGCCGGCGAGGGACAACAACGCCGGCATCAACGTCATCGCGACCAAGACCGATGTGAGCACCACCACCGCCCCGGCAGCGCCCAGCGCAGCCACGAACGGAAGGCCGACAACAAAGAGCCCCAAGAATGAAATGGAGACCACAATGCCAGCGAAGATCACTGAGCGCCCTGCCGTTGTTACCGCTAAGACGACCGAGTCCTCCACGTTCTTTCCGGTATGCAAGCCTTCGCGAAAGCGCGTGACCACCAACAAGCTGTAATCGATGCCCACACCGAGGCCGATCATCGCCGCGAACTGCGGACTGAAGCTCGGCAGCTTCCAGATGTTCGCCCCAAACGCGATGAGCGCGAAGCCTGTGATTAGCCCGAAGATGGCCGCGCTTAGCGGCAGGCCCATGGCCACCACCGAGCCAAAGGCGATCAACAGAATCAGGACCGCTGCCAGGAATCCGAGGCCTTCAGAACCGAACGCCTGGTCCTGGTTCGCCCAGACCACCGCGCCGCCGGCCTCTACGCGGAGCTCCGCTCCATCTGCCTTATCCACCGCCCCGGTGAACTGCTTGAAGCTGGACGGGTTCACATCGAAGCCGAGCGTGGACCAGTGCACGACAGCGCGGGCGATTGTGCCATCTTGCGAGATGCTTCCCGGCGAGTCATACGGCGATTCAACACCTACCACGCCCGGGATCGCCGCCACCTCTGCCAGGAGCCCGTCGATCTTCACCTTCGCGGCCGGGCTGCTAATGCCTGCCGACGTTTCGAACACCAGGTCGGCGTCCTCGCCAGAACGCGCCGGGAAACGGTCCTTCAACAGATCCTGGGCACGCTGCGATTCCGACCCTGGGTTTTTGAACTCGGAAATGAACTTCCCGCCGAACAAAATCTGGCCGACGAACATGAAGACCAAGATCAGCGCCCAGACTCCAATGACAGTCCCGCGCCGACGGTGCGAAAACCGTGCCCACCGCTCGAGCAGTGGGATCCGTGCTTGAGTTCGAGTCATAAGAAATCTCCCCGGGTTACCACTTTCGGCCGCTCGACGGCCTTGTGCGAAAACGTTTGATCGAGCGTAGCGCGATCGATCTGCAACGGTCATGGACCAGTTCGTTACGGTTTTGTGACCCAATTCACAAATCTGGGCACCCTGAGCGACAGTCAGCCGGGGTCTGAGAAGCTTAACCACGCCGAACTGACTGCTTGTTATAATCCGCTGAAATATCAATCGCGTCCCGCGGTGGCGCGTAACTATCCCCCGCCGTCATGCGGGTTACCGGAGAGTTGAGTGGAAGAACCACGAATTGTAGCCGAGCGGATTATCGCCAACGTCGAGCAAGTCATCGTTGGGAAGAATCGCGAACTGAAGCTGGCCATTACCGCCCTCATCTGCGGCGGCCACATGCTCATCGAAGACGTGCCCGGCGTGGGCAAGACGATGCTCGCGCGCGCCATTGCGATCTCCACCGGCTGCGAGTTCCGCCGCATCCAATTCACGCCGGACCTCTTGCCCAGCGACATCACCGGCGTCTCAATTTTCAATCAGAAGACCGGCGACTTCGAGTTCCGTGGTGGCCCGATCATCGCCCAGATCGTGCTCGCCGACGAAGTGAACCGCGCCACGCCAAAGACCCAATCGGCCCTCCTTGAAGCGATGGAAGAGCGCCAGGTCACCGTTGACGGCGTGACTCACAAGATGCCGGCCCCCTTCATGGTGATGGCCACCCAAAATCCCATTGAGTACGAAGGCACCTTCCCATTGCCGGAAGCGCAGGTGGACCGCTTCATCATCCGCATCTTCCTCGGCTACCCCAGCCCAACCGATGAAGTGCTGGTCCTCGACCAGCAGCAGATCACCCACCCTGTGGACACCATCAAGCAGGTCACGGACGCAAACGAAATCCTGCAGCTGCAGAGAGCGGTCAAGGAGATCTACGTCGACCCATTGATCAAGCAGTACATCGTCCAGTTGGCAAACGCCACCCGCGAGCACGAGTCCGTCTACCTCGGAGCCAGCCCCCGCGGCTCTCTCGCCCTGTTCCGTACCTCGCAAGCAAAAGCCCTGTTGGAAGCGCGTGACTTCGTCACCCCAGACGATGTGAAGGAGCTCGCCCTCGTCACGCTCGGTCACCGCATCATCCTCAGCCCTGGCGCGAAGGTGAAGGGCGTTACCGTCGCCGACGTGGTTGCGAACTGCCTGGCGCGCGTGCCCGTGCCCGGCGCGCGGGCGCGGGCGTAAGCCACACCATGCGGCGCCTCGCGCGGACGCTCTTCGGCAGCCAACACCGGACCCTCACACTGGTCTCGCTCTTGCTTGTCGTAGCGGTCGTGGTGGCGCTCGGTACGGGCTTCTGGCTGCTCTTCCGCCTGGCCTACGTTATTGCTTTCGCGATTCCCGCCTGCTGGGTGCTTGCCTGGTGGAACACGCGCCACGTTGAAGCCAGCGTCGAGCGCCGTACCTTGCGCGGGCAGGTTGGCCAGGAAGCCGTCGAAGTCATCGAAATTCGCAACCGCGACGTCTTCCCGAAGGTCTGGGTGGAAGCAGAAGACCCGAGCGACCTGCCCGGTCACCAGTCCCGACGCGTGGTCATTATCCCGCCGCGCCGCACCCGGAACTGGATGGTCACAACGAAGCTCATGCGCCGCGGATTGTACGAATGGGGCCCCTTGCGCATCACCACCTCTGACCCCTTCGGCATCTTCAAACGCGTCCGCGAGCTCGGGGGTCCCGCTCAGATTCTCGTCTACCCGCCAGTTGTCGAGCTGCCGCACTTCCAGGCCCCGCCAGCCAACCTCCCCGGCGAGGGCCGCTTCCGACGCCGCACACACTACGTCACCCCAAACGCCGGCGGCGTGCGGGAATACCACCCGGGCGACGCTTTCAACCGTATTCACTGGCGCAGCACGGCGCGCACCGGCGAGCTGATGGTCAAAACCTTCGAACTTGATCCTGCCAGCGATATCTGGGTCGTGCTGGACCTGGAGCGCCGGGTTGCCGCCGGCGAAGGCGAGGAAAGCACCGAAGAGTATTCCGTGCGCGTCGCCGCCAGCATCGCCCGCCACTACCTGGTGAACAACCGCCCGGTGGGCATGATCTCCTTCGGCAAAGACCTTCGCGTCCTCGAGCCTGAGCGCGGCAGCCAACAACTGACGCGCATCCTCGAGACGCTCGCCACCGCCTATTCCGTGGGCGACGCGCCTCTCGGCAATATCCTCAACGAAGAGCAACGCCGCTTTGGACGCCACACAACGCTCATCATCATCACCTCCGCCACGGACGACCACTGGCTCACCGCCATCCAGTCGCTCACCCAGCGTGGCGTGCGTTCGGCGGTGGTGCTGGTTGACCCCGGCACCTTCGGCAGCGACCGCTCGGCCTTGCTCATGTACAGCCAACTCGCCGCGAGCGACGTGCTCACCTATGTGGTAAACAAGGGCGACGACCTCAGCCTCGCGCTTAGCCCGTCATCGACAGGAGTGGCCATGTGGCAGGGATAAACGTCCCAATGGAACGCTCGACTGGCCGCCGCATCGGCCAGTTCGCCATCAGCGCCCCCCGGGTTGTCATGTCTTGGGAAGACTGGCTCACTTTCGCCATCGCCGCCATCGCCTTCATGAGCGTCGCCGTCTCCATCGACAACGCGCATTGGGTGAGGAACATGCCGACGATGGTCCCCGCGGTCATGCTCGGGTTGCTCGTCGGTCTCGTCGCAGCCCGCACGCGCCTTCCAGCGATCGCCGTCCACCCCCTCGGCCTGATCCTTGGCATCGTCGTGGTCGCCCTGGTCGCCCAGACATACGCGGACGGCGCAAATGTCAGTGAGCGCCTCGCCGATTTCCGCCTGCGCATGAACGAATGGTTCCAAGTGGTGCGCGCGGGGGACATCAGCAACGACAACCTGCCGTTCATCACGCTTGTCAACGGCCTCGGCTTCCTGAGCACCTACATCGCCGCCTGGGCCATCTACCGTTGGCACAACGCCTGGCTGGCGATCATCCCTGGGGGCGTCGTCCTCCTCGTCAACATTAGCTTCCAGAAGGGCCAGCCGAGCGGAGCCTTCTTCATCTTCCTTTTTGGCGCTGTCCTGCTCGTCGCCCGGCTGCACCTGCAGAAGAACCAGGCCAAGTGGAAGAGGGACGGCGTTGAATACCCGGATTTCATCAGCGTCAGCTCCGTCCAGTTGACATTCGTGCTCACGGTGTTGTTGCTGGTTGCGGCGTGGCTCGTCCCCCTCGGCAGCCAGGCGAAAGCCTTCGAAGGGACCTTCGACGCCGTCAAGGCGCCGTTCAACGGCCAGTCCGAAACGCTCGTCCGCCTCTTCCACAACGTCGATTCGCGAAAGGGCGCACGCCTCCACTCCTTCGGCGATACGCTGCCCATCCAGGGCAACGTCAAGCTCGGCACCAGGGACCTCTTCGAAGTCAAAAGCCCCGACGCCGGCCTCCTTCGCGCCACCAGCTACGACCAGTACACCGGCGCAGGCTGGAAAACTGGCGACCGCAAATCCGTCCGTGTGAACGCCCGCGATCTCGCCGTCGATGAACTGCAAGGCGACTACAAAGCGCGCACCATCTCCACCCTCAAGGTGAAGGTGCTGGACGCCGAAAGCACCCTGCTTACGCCCGGCACGCCGCTGGCCGCGAATATCGATACAACCGTGGACGCGCCCGGCAATTTCGCGAGCGACATCGAACGCATGCGCAGCCGCCGGGGCCTCGAAAACGGCGACACCTACAACACGTTTGGGTCCGTCAGCACAGCCACCGCAGATCAACTGAACTCAGCACCGGCGGCCTACCCATCGTGGGTCGCCGATCGCTACCTGCAGCTCCCGAAATCATTGCCTCAACGCGTTCGCGATGAAGCAGCCCGCGTGGTTGCCGAAAAGGGCGCCGAAACGCAATATGCGAAAACCGTCGCACTCGAGGCGTACATTCGCGGCTTCCCGTACAACCTGCTGGTAGAGTCCGCGCCTCCCGGCCGCGACACCGTGGATTTTTTCCTCTTCGACTTGAAGGCCGGCTACTTCGATTACCAGTCCTCTGCCATGGCGGTTATGCTGCGTTCCCTCGGCATTCCCGCCCGCGTGGCCGTGGGCTACGCACTGGACGCCGGTACAGGCGACGAGACCACGTACATCATCAAGAAGGACGCCGCCTACTCGTGGGTAGAGGTCTTCTTCCCTGAGTACGGCTGGATCAACTTCAACCCCACGCAAGATCGGCCCGAAGGCGGCGCTAACGGCATCGGATCCAGCCCCTCCATCCCGAACGATCCGCTCTTCGTCGATCCGTTGCTCGAAGATCCGCTTCATGGCCTCGCAGACCAGTTCACGGACCCTTCACTGACCTCTGCGCTTAACGAGAAAGCTGTGCAGCACACTCAGATCCCGTGGACGCTCATCTGGGTGCTCAGCGGATTGTTGACCCTGGTAGTGGCGGGTTACGTCGCTGGGCGAGTCACCTGGAATTGGGGCCTTAGCGGCGTCAACGGCCACGCTCGCCTCTGGGCTAAGGCCCAACGCCTCGCGACATGGGCCGGCCTTGGCAGCCGCGCCGCCGAGACTCCCCGCGAATGGTCCCGCCGCATCGGTACGGCGGTCGCCAAGCCTGATGAGGCGCAGCATCTGGCCCAGGCTTTCGAGGAGTCCCGCTACGGCCGTCCGGATCTCCAGCGAATCGATGAAGCGGAAGCCGCCACGTCCTACAGGGGCCTGCGCGGCGCGCTCATGGCTGCCGTGCTGCGGCGCAAGCCGCCTACCGCTAAGGAGACCGCCGCCCGGAAGCAGTCCGCAGCGAAGAAGCAGAAGTAGCGTTACCACGGCCAGGCCGCGACGTTCTCCTGCCATGGACACTTCACTCGTATCGGTCGTTACCGAAACCGCCTTGGGCTGGGCCGGGGTAGCCCTTTCGGATCGCGGCATTCGCTACGCCACACTTTTCCACCGCAACCGCGCATCGGCACTCGGCGAACTGGCGGCCTTCGGCGCCGCGCCGGACCCTTCGGACCCCCGCGTGTCTGAGATCGAGGGTTTGCTTCGGGGCTACGCGACAGAGGCTGCAACTTCCCTCGACGACTACCCGGTAGACCTGCCCGAATGCACGGACCTTCAACGCGATATCTGGTTGGCGCTTCGCGAAATCCCGCGCGGCGAGACCCGCAGCTACGGATGGCTGGCGCGTCGCGTCGGCCGCCCCTCGGCGTCGCGCGCCATCGGTGCGGCGGTCGGCTCCAATCCCATCCCACTCTGGTTGCCCTGTCACCGCGTCGTCGCCAGCGATGGCACCCTCCACGGCTTCGGCGGCGGCCTCGCCATGAAGCAGGCGCTGCTTGAGCTCGAGGGCGCGCTTCCAAAACAACTGCCGGTCGCCTGAAGTCTCAGCCCGGTCCTCAAAGAAAAGAGGCCCTCCGATTTCTCGGAGGGCCTCTTTTACTGATTGAGAGCTGTTGCGAAGGCTTATGCCTTGTCGCGCCAGGCCTTCATCAGGTGGGTGTAGGGGAACCAGGTGGTTGGCCGATAGTTCATGATGTCCGGGTTCCAGAAGTATGTCCGGGTGTCGGTGTTGAAGTAGATCTCGTACTGCTCTTCGGCGACCAGTTCTTCGATCTGCTTAATGGTGCCGAGCCGTTCTTCCAGCTTGAGCTGCCCGCGCTGCTTGTCCATCAGGTCCTCGAGCTTCGGGTCGTTCACGTAGCTCAGGTTGATGCGGCCTCGCTTCGGCTTCATCGTGAACCGTTCGGTGATGAAGTCCAAGTAGTACGAAATGGCGCGCGGGCTGTGGCCCATGCCTTCGTAGTTGCCCTGGTAGGTCGTCGTCAGGTAGCTCGTCGCGTACGCCTGGGTGTTGTCCGTGATGTTGATGCCGATCTGCTTCAACTGGTTCTGCGAAAGCGTGGCAACGTCCAGGTACTCTTGGCCGTACGCCGTGATATCGGCGTGGCTCCACGTCGTATCGATCGTCTTGCCTTCGCCAATCGCGGCGGACATCAGCTTTTTCGCTTCGGCGATATTCTTCTCCCAGTACTTGCCCTGCGGCAGGTCCTTGGGCTTGCGGGCGAACGGATAGCCGATGTAATACAGCTGGTCGGGCTCCCCTTCGCCCTTCGAAATCGCGTCGCTGATCGCCTTGCGGTCGAGCGCCATGCTGATCGCCTGGCGCACGCGCTTGTCGTTGAACGGAGGCTTGTCCGTGCGTACGTAGATGTAGCCGCCAATCCCCTGCGTCTCTTCGAACTTGGCGTCCGGGCGCTGCTTCTTCGTCTGATCGCGTGGGTCCGGCAGCATCAGCCAGCTCAGGTCAACCTGCTTCGAGGAGAAGTCCGCGACGCGCTTCGACGGGTCTGTGACGCCGAACATCTTCAGTTCGTCAAAGTACGGGTACGGCTTGTCGAAATAGTCCGGGTTCTTTTTGAATCCCAGGCTCACGCCGGCCTGCGTGTCCGTGTGCAGGAACGGCCCCGAACCGAGCATTTTTGTCGTCGCTTCGGCCGATTCCGCGTGCTCCTTCGGCGAGATCCACGCCCCCAGGTTGCCGCCGAGATACGAGACCGTGTCCGCGTACGGCGTCTTTGTCGTCATCTTGAACGTCTGCGCGTCTGGCGTTTCCATCTTGTCGATGAAGCCGAGCCCAGTCTTATGCACGGACTTCTCATAGTTCAGATAGCGGTCGAACGCGTAGCGGATGTCTTCCGAGGTGACTGCGCGGCCGTTGTGGAACTTGGCGTTCGCCTTGATCTTGAACGTATAGGTCAGCGGGTCCGCCTGTTCCGGGAGCTTGTCCGCCAGGTCCGGTTCCATCGAGTTGTCAGCGGGAGCGATGTCTGGGGTCCCCGCCTTGAAGCGCAAGAGCTTGCTGTAGCTCAGGCCGTTAACGTAGGCCGTCTGAAACGAGGTAACTGTATACGGGTCCAGCACCGGGTTAATGGCCGGCAGGGTCACACTTAGAGTGCCACCCGGCTTCGGGGTCTTCGCTACAGCTGTCGGCGAAGCTGCCGTGCCGGTGCCGGTCCCGCCGGGCTTCGTCGTCGCGGCGGGCTTGTCGTCATCGTCGCCGCAACCGACGAGAGCGAAGGCGCCCGCACCAACGCCAGCAAGCGCAGCGCCCTGGATTGTTGTGCGGCGGCTCACCTTGCGGCGCAGCCAATAATTCGAGTTTTCTTCCATACCTTTGTTCTTCCCCCTCAAAACGCCCTTATGGGCGCAGTGGTTCCCTATTGTTACGATCCGGAGCGCAGTCTCGGATCCAGTACGTCCCGTAGTGCATCACCAAATAGGTTAAAGCTCAACACGGCGAGGCTTATTGCCAGACCCGGCATGAACGCTGTCCACCAGGCCTGCTGCCACACCGCTCGCGTGTCCTGCAACATCGCCCCCCAACTGGGATGCGTTGCGCTGGCGATTCCCAGGCCCAGGAAGCTCAACGCCGCCTCGGCCAGGATCGCGTTCCCAATTTGAATGCTGGCAATAACGATGATCGGCGCCACAACGTTCGGCAGGACGTGCCGCATCATGATCCGCGGCGTCGTGTTCCCGATGCTCTGCGCCGCTTCGATGTACTGCAGGTTGCGAATGCTTAGCACCGCGCCTCGCACAATGCGTGCCGTTGTGGGCGCGATGATCACGCCGATCGCCACGCTGATCAGCAGGAACGACTTCAGACTGTAGCCACCCTGGTTGTTGAAAATCGAAAGAAAGAAAATGAGGAAGACGAGCGGCGGAAAGCCCAGCATTACGTCCAGCAACCGACCGATTAGCAGATCGACCCAGCCGCCGAGGTAGCCGCCCACCATCCCCAAGAATGCGCCAATAATGGTCCCCACGAACACGGCTGCAAAGCCTACGCCCAGCGAAATCCGGCTGCCAACCAGGATTCGGCTGAACATGTCGCGGAACAGGTTGTCTGTGCCCATCGGATAGGTGAAGGAGGGCGACTGCAGGCGCGGAAAGGCCTGCTCATCCACCGGATGTGGAGTGAGTTGGCCCGCAAAAATCGCAATCAAAATCAACAGAACACAGACGACGCCCGCCAGCGCGCCGATCGGCTTGTTCCTTGCTACTCGCCAAAGACGCTTCATCGGCCCCTGCCGCTGGCGAAGCTCGATTGTCGGAGTAGGGCGGGCGGTTTCAGCCATTGAGCTCATTATGAATACCTGATCCGCGGGTCAATCCAGGCGTAGCTGAGGTCCACCAGCAGGTTGAGAAGCACGAGGATGGTTGCAAAGAACAAGACCAGGCCCTGCACCTGGGAGTAATCCTTCGCGCGCACCGCACTCAGCGTCAGCCCGCCAAGCCCCGGCAAGCTGAAGATCGATTCGAGCACCACTGTACCGCCAAACAGCACGCCAACCTGCAACCCGAAGAGTGTTGTCACCGGGATCGCCGCGTTTCGCAGCGCATGGCGGACCACCACCACGTTCCCCCTCAGGCCTTTGGCGCGCGCCGTTCGAATGTAGTCCTGCCTCAACACTTCCAGCATTGAAGAGCGGGTGATGCGGGCCAAACTAGCGCTCAACGCCAGGCCCAGCGAAATCGCCGGCAAGTACAGCTGCTCAATGTTTTTGAACGGGTCCTGCCAGATATTCACATAGCCCACCGGCGGCCCGTAGTTCCACCACGTCGACGGAAAGACGATGAGCATCGTCCCCAGCCAGAACGACGGGATGCTCAGCCAGCCGATCGTCGTGAAGCGCAATACGTAGTCCCATGCCGTGTCCTGCTTGATCGCTGAAATCACACCGATCGGCAGCGCCAGCGCAAGCGCGAAAATGGTCGAAAGCAGCGTCAGTTCCACAGTCAGCGGGATGCGGTCCTTCATCTCGCCGAAGACATCCCGCTTCGTAATCAAAGACTTCCCGAAGTCGCCCTTCAGCACGCCGCCCATGTACTTGAAGTACTGCGTCACAACCGGCTGGTCGATCCCCAGTTCTTTGTTGATCGCGTCACACTGGGACTGCTGCACATCCGGCGTTTGGAGCACGATGTGGCAGACGTCCCCAGGAATGAGGCGGACGGCGGAGAACACCACGATGCTGATCACCCCCAGGACGAGCAGGGAAAAAAGGACGCGTTTGACAACGTATGGCGCCATCGGACTCTTCTAGCCTCCCACATGCAGCGCAACATCCTGCGCGCACGCCGCCCATCGTGCCTGATTATTCGGAGCGGCCGCCACTGCGTCAATTCGTGCGACGCTAACGGATTTGGCGTTCCCAGCTTATACGTTGAAGAGGATGTTTAGGATGTCTCCGTCGTGCACAACATACTGTTTGCCTTCTGTGCGAAGGACACCGCGCTTCTTTGCTTCGGCCTCGCTCCCGGCAGCCATCAAGTCCTCGAACTTGATCACCTCCGCGCGAATGAATCCCCTTCGGAGGTCACTGTGGATCTTCCCGGCCGCTTCCGGTGCGGTCGAACCTTCGGGCACCGTCCAGGCGCGGCATTCATCCGGCCCGGCGGTCAAGAAGCTGATCAGCCCCAGCAGTTGATAGCTAATGCGGATCGCCCCCGCCATACCGCTCTCCGTCACCCCCACCGACTCCCGGAACTCGGCAGCCTCGTCCTCGCCCAGGTCGTTCAGTTCCATTTCGAACTTTCCGCAGAACACCGCCACGTCCCGGTTCGGGCGCTGGTGAGCGGCCCGGTACTGCCCTTCCAGTTCGGCCCGCCGCGCCAGTTCATCCTCGCCAATGTTTACCACCACCAGGAACGGCGCGGCAGTCAGGAACTGCGAACCCTCAAGTGCCCGCCAGTCCTCTTCGCTCAGCCCCTGCTCGCGGATCGGCACTTCGTTTTCGAGGCCCGCCTTCATCCGCGTTAACACATCCTTGTTGCGTTGCAGCACGTCCCGTTCGCCAGCCTTGATCGAGCGCATCTCGGCATCAATCCTCTGTAGCCGCTTTTCGATGATCGCCAGGTCGGCGAACGCCAGTTCAAGATCCATGGTGGCGATGTCGCGCGCCGGGTCGATGCTCACTTCGGGGTGGGGCACGGTTTCATCTTCGAAGGCGCGCACCACGTGAATTAGCGTATCCATCCGCGCCAATTCGTTGATGAACTTCCCGGCCGGCCCTTCGCCCTTGCCAAACGATTCGCCGGCCGCCGGGAAATCAACGTACTGGATGGTGGCGTAGGTCGTCTTCTTTGGCTTGTACATCTCACTCAGGCGGTCTACGCGCTCATCTGGAACGTTCACTACGCCCACGTTTGGCTGCGTGCTGGCGCTGTACGCGCCAACCTGCGCCGTGCCTCGCGTAACGGCGTTGAATACCGTGGTCTTGCCCGAACGGGCGAGTCCGATGATGCCAAGCTGCATCCACCGAGGGTACAGGAGCCAAAGCTAAGCGTAACGGGCCTCAAATAGGGCCGAATGGCTCCCTTCGCCGGGCGCAAAGACCCTGTTGACGCCGCCGGCTCGGCCGCACCCTGTGCTTGCACAGAAACGGAGATGGCATGACTACCCCCACCCGGCCAACAACGCACGTCGATCGGAGCGAAAGGGTGGAATGGGTAGTGGAAGCAGCCACTGGACGAATCGTCCGCCGCGAGGCAGCGCACTTGACCCACCAGGCTGCCAATTCCCGTCGGCGACGCTATCCGCCAGACCGTGACCAATATGGAACCGCGCGAATCCGGTCTGCGCGTGGTCCGGGCGATCGAAGATTCGCGCACCGTCACCAGCCCAACTTCGGAGCATCCCCAGCGTCCGGCCGAAGCCCACTCCAGGCTCGACGACCGCAATTTGAATCGAGACTACCGCGGTGGCTAAGAGTTAGCCGAGCAAACGGGTAGCCACCTGCGCGCGGAAAGCGGGGTTCGCGAACTGCATGATCATCGCGAAGTGGTCCTCCAGAAACTCGCCGACCGCCCGGTTCCCTTCGATGAAGCGCGCCCGGTAGACCCACGTGTTGTGCAGTTGGCTCTGCCACCACATCTCTACGCCTTCTTCGCACTGTTCCAACTCGGAGTGCCGGCGATAGCCTGCCATGTAGGCCTCCAACAGCCCCGGCCCAAGCAAACCCATGAACGAAGCGGCGCGCAGCACCTCGAAGACGGGCGGCAGCAGAGCCACCATCTCCCAATCGACGACAGCCCGCAGGTCGCCAGCCGCGTCCATAATCAGGTTTCGCTCGTGAAAATCGCCGTGGCACACTGCTCTGTCCACGCCCGAAAAGTCTGTTGCCGGACGAGAGCTTGGCGAATCGATAAGCGCCATGATCTGCCGGATCTGCTCCTGTAGTCGCAGCTGCGCACTACCCGGAGACGGGCTATAGCGAATCAGGTCGTCCACCCGGCCAAGGTCATCGAGACTCTTCGCTTCGTCCCACACCGATCCGTTCGTGTCGCTGCGCAGGCGAGGGTCGGCGAACGGCCGTAGCACGGCGTGCAGCCTCCCATGGATGTCGCCGACCTTTGCCGCTTCTGCTGGGCCGATAGCCCCGCGCTCCATATGCACGCCTTCAACCCACGGATAGACCGCCCAGAAGCGATTGCTCAGACTATGAAGCTCCCTGCCCTTCGCATCGGCCTGGGCGGGAACCACCGGAATGCCATGCTCGGCCGCGAACGCGCAGACTTCGGATGCCAATTCCTGCCGCTCCCTCGTTCGCGACTTGGCCAGGAAACGCACGAACCGCAGCCCGTCATCCGTCAGTACCTTGAAGTTCCGGTTGCTCACCGAGAGCGCCACAGGCTCCGGCTCGCCGGTGATTGTCAGCCCGTAGCGGTCGAGCACCTCGACGATTGCTCGTCGCTCCTTCAGTGAAACGGCTTCCTGCTCGGCGGAAAGTTCAGGCGACATCACCGTATTCTGCCCCGCACCGCGCCTGCGCGCCCTCTGAGCGAACTCCCCTTGCAGAACTCCGCCGCTCCCGCCGATACTGTCTCCACGATGCAGACCTCTGTTGCACGACTTCGAAAGGTAATGCGCTTCGCCCCGGACTCACCGGGGCGCGCCCTTTCGCGCCATCTGGCGCTCTAGAACCCATTTCTCTTCCCGGCTTTCCTTCCCTGTCGCGCGCAACTGCCGCGTATTCGGTGCAGACAGTTCGGCGCGAACCGAAAGTAAGAGTAAGAGAACTGTTTGTGCCCGCCGCGACTCTTCGAGGCGATCGCTCCAAAATGGCTACGAGAGGATGAATCCCATGGGCGAAAAGATCTACATCTTTGATACCACCCTGCGCGACGGTGAACAGTCGGCCGGATGCGCGTTCACCCCCCAGGAAAAACTGGAGATTGCTAAGCAACTCGAAAAGCTCGGCGTCGATATCATCGAAGCCGGCTTCCCCTGCTCCACGCCCGGTGACCTTGAAGCCGTCAAGATGATCTCCCGCGAAGTCCGTGGCCCGCAGATTTGTGCGCTCGCGCGCGCCGTGACCACGGACATTGACACTGCCTGGGAAGCGATCAAAGACGCCGCAGACCCGCGCATCCACGTCTTTATCAATAGCTCCGACATCCAGATGGCCCACCAGCTGAACAAGGACCGCGAGCAGGTGCTCACTCAGGCCGAGGCGATGGTCAAGCACGCCGCGAAGTACACCTCCAACGTCGAGTTCAGCCCCATGGACGCCACCCGCTCGGACCCGCGCTTCATCTACCAGATCGTCGAACGATGCATCAATGCTGGCGCGACAACGATCAACATCCCGGACTCCGTCGGCTACGCGATCCCCGAAGAGCTAGCCCAGATGTTCCGCGCGCTCTTCGAAAACGTGCCGAACATCCACAAGTGCCGCGTCAGCTTCCACGGTCAGAACGACCTGGGTCTCTGCACGGCCAATACCCTGACCGCCATCCAGAACGGCGCCCGCCAGGTGGAGTTGACGATCAACGGTATCGGCGAACGCGCGGGCAACACCTCGCTTGAGGAGGTTGTGATGGCCCTCAAGAC
>JBBQGT010000059.1:0-19946 GCA_038323265.1 Tepidiformales bacterium | reverse complement strand
CTCGGTCCCGCCATTTGTCATCTTCAGCGACGCCACCTTGCGCGAAATGGCCCGCCTCACGCCGCGCAATCGCTCCGAAATGCTCAACGTCCTCGGCGTCGGCCAGGTCAAGTTCGAACGCTACGGCTCGGCCTTCCTCGCAGTCACCCGCACGGCCACCCCATCTCCGACCGAAACGCCGTCGCCAGCCCCAGGCCACCGCCCCTTGCGCGCCAACCGTGAAGACGTCCCCTTCCGCGCGCCCAACGGCAAGACGCTCACCCCCTCCCTGCGCGAAACGCTGGCCCTCTTTCGTGACGGTAAGAGCGTCGCCGACATCGCAGCCGCCCGCTCCATGGCCCCAAGCACCATCGCCACGCACATCGCCCAGCTCATCGATTGCGACGAAATCGGCGATGTCTCCCGGCTCGTAAATGGCCGCATCCTCGCCGCCGTCCGCCAGGCAGCGGGCGAAGGTCTCATCGGCCAGATCTCGCCCATCAAAGAGAAGCTCGGCGACAGCGTCACATACGAACAACTGCACCTCGCCCGCGCCTTCCTCAATCGCGCCGCGCGCCAGGCCGCCACCGCCGGCTAGCCGCCTCCGCTCCTCGGGCCAGATCTCTCATCTCCCGCCTCGTAGCGGGAGCCCGTCTTGCGCTGGAGCAACACGCGAACGCCCGGCCTCCCTACTGCGGAGTCAGTACCGCGCGCACCAGCAAAGTGGTGCGCTGCCCAGCCACGCACGGTCGCCCCGGCTTTCCGTGGCTGCGCGCGTATTCCATGCCTATTTGGCTCCCTTCTCCCGCCGGGTCGGGATGAGGGCCGTGGCGTCCACTACACCACGCTCCGCCTGGCGCTGCCCCCGTCGCCCACGCCGCTTGTGACGTTTGCTACAATCCTCCAGTGAGCTTCGAAAAGGTCATCGAATCCGCCATCCAGGAGGCCATCGCCCAGGGCGCCTTCGATAACCTTCCCGGCGCTGGCAAGCCCCTCCCCTTCACCGATCAGGAAGCGCTCGCCGGTGAAAACTGGCTGGGTTACAAAGTCCTGCAAAACGGCGGCATGGTCCCCGAGTGGCTGGGCCTCGGCCACGAAATCGAACGCGACCTCCGCAAACTTACGCAGCTTGAAGCTCAACACCGCTCCCTTATCGACCTCTCAATCGCCACCGGGGATTGGCAGCGCAACCGCCTTGCCTTGGCTCACGCCTTCCAGCGCTTCGAAGACCACGCTCGAGAAATCCGGCGCAAGCAAGACAACTACAACCTCACGGCGCCCGGCATACGGACCGAGCGGCCTGGCATCTGGGTCGAGCACCACCTCGATCGCCTGCGCCAGGCGCTGCGTGACGCGCACTGCCCGTTCGAGTTCTGAGCAGCCCCACTCTTTGCTCTTTTACCTGCCGTTTGCTACGGTGAACCTCCTGCGTTCCCGCATGGGACATTTCGGGCCTCTGGCCCTCCGCAAGAAGGCGGGGTGATTCCCTCACTTTGGCAGAAGTCATCGTCGGCGATAACGAGTCGTTCGAAGGCGCGCTGAAGCGCTTCAACAAGCGCGTTCAGCAGGATGGCATCCTCGCGGAAGCCCGCCGCCGCGAACACTACGAAAAGCCGAGCGTTAAGCGTAAGAAGAAGGAGGCCGCGCGCCTTCGCAAGCTCCGCAAGAAGCAGCTTCGCAGTGAAGCCCGAGCCCTCACCCGGCGCTAACCGGGCCGCTCACCACAATCGCAGGCCCGGGAAACCGGGCCTGTTCCATTCCCCCACCACACCATCGGAGCCCACAATGCCCACCCTCCAGGAACGCATCCAGGCCGACCTCGGAGATGCCATGCGCGCGAAGGACGAAGTCCGCAAAAGCTCGCTCCGTATGCTCATCGCCGCCCTCAAAAACGCCCAGATCGAAGCCCGCAAAGAGCTGGATGATCCGGCCGTCCTCGCCATGGTCCAGAAGCAGGTGAAGCAGCGCCGCGAAAGCATCGCCGAGTTCCGCAAGGGCAACCGTGAAGACCTGGTCGCCATCGAAGAGGCGGAGATCGTGGTGCTCAGCGCCTACCTCCCGGCGCAGGTTTCGCGCGAAGAGATCGTCACTGCCGCCCAGAAGATCGTCGCCGAAACGGGCGCGTCTGGCCCGCGCGATATGGGCAAAGTAATGCCCGTGCTCACGAAGCAGTTCGGAGCCAGCGCCGATGGCCGAACGATCAGCGAAGTCGTGCGTGAAATTCTCGGCGCCTGATTGACCCTCCGTACCCACCTCTCCGTCTCAATGACCTGCTTGGTGAGAACCCGGTCTAAGTCTTACGCCCTACTGTGCGCCCGTTCGCTATCATCGTAGGTGATGCTTCGAAGACGGCCGCTCCCAATAGTCTCCCGCACCGCCGCGGTGATCTTTGGCCTCGTGCTTGCCATTTCCACCGTTGTGCTCGTCATCCCCGTGCCTTCGTTCGACCGGGGTCTGCAGGAGGGGGACGTCGCCTCGCGCACGCTCGAAGCCACGCGCGACAGCCAGTTCGAGTCTGGGGGCCTGACGGAAGCAGTGCGCCAGCAGGAAGCAGACCAGGTCCCCAACCAGGGCCTGCCCCTCGATCCCGCCCAGCGCCAGCTCCAGGTGGACCGCCTCGATCGCTTCCTGGACCAGGTGCGTCTGATTGCTGCCCGCACCGATTCCAAACAGGCCAAGCTGGACAGCCTCACCCAGGTGCAGACGCCCGTGCCGATGCTCAACTCCGGCCGCCTTTCGCTCCTCGAACTGGACCGCACCAGCTTCGAAGCGTTCTCTGTCCGCGCCCTGAAGGCGGTCACCGACGTGCATAGCCGGCCACTGCAGCAAGTTGAGATCACGCCGCGTATCGACGAATACCTCGCGTCGCTTGGCACAACCGTCACTGCTGATGAGAAAACCACCCTCAGGGCCACCCTCTCCGCGTTTGTCACGCCCACCTTTCAGGTGGATACCGCCGCCACCGAAGCGAAACGCGCCGAAGCGCGCGCCAACGTCTCCCCCCAGGTCGTGAGCTACACGCGCGGTCAGGTCATCGTGAACGAAGGCCAACGGATAAAAGCAGAAGACATCGAGGCGCTCAAGGCCACCGGCGTCATCGGCGACGCCTTCGATCCGTACGCTTTGGCAGGTGGTGCCGCAGCGGCCCTCGCCCTGGGTGCACTCATCGCCGTCTACACCTATCTCATGCAGCCGTTTCAGGCGCCGCACCGCCGGCGAATGGTGGTCGTCGGCGTGTCCATCTTTGCCGTGCTCGTAGGCGCGCGCGTCCTTCTGCCAGCCATCACCCCGGATACCGAGCAGCACTACTTCGCCTTTGCCCTGCCCGTTGCCGCCGCGGCGATAATCTGCGCCGCCTTCGCCGACGTCTCGCTGGCGGCTGTCGTGGCCGTGGGCGCTGGCCTCTTCGCCGCCTTCGTTGGTGCGGCAGCACCGCAGCTCGCTGGCTCTTCGTTCGTTGGGTCGCTCGAATCGCTCGAACTGGCAATCGCTTACATCGCTGGTGGTCTTGCGGGCGCAGCCACCGTGCACCGCGCCGATCGGTTGGGTCGCTACGCACTCGCCGCCGTGGCCGTCACCGGCGCGACAGCCACCGTGCTCCTCATCTTCTGGCTGATCGGTACGCCCCGCGCCAACGTCAACCTCGGTTGGATTGCATTGGCCTCAGGTTTGAACGGATTGGCCGCAGCGATCATCGCCATAGGCGCCTTCGTCCTCCTCTCGCTGGTGCTTGGCATCACCACCCGCATTCAGCTTATGGAACTCGCCCAATCGGACCACCCGCTGTTGCGCCGCCTGCAAGATGAAGCGCCCGGCACTTACCACCACAGCATGCTCGTCGGCGCGCTGGCCGAGCGCGCCGCTTCCGCAATCGGCGCCGACGCACTGGTCGTGCGGGTGGGCGCCTACTACCACGACATCGGAAAGCTGGTTCAGCCCGCTTACTACGTGGAGAACATGCTCGAAGGCACGGCCAGCCCCCACGATTCAATGGATCCCAAGCAGAGCGCCGCGATTATCCGCGACCACGTCACCAACGGCCTGGAGATCGCCCGCCGCTACCACGTCCCTACGGCGGTCCGGGACTTTATCCCTCAACACCACGGCACGCGGTTGGTTACCTACTTCTACCGCCGCGCCAACAAAGCCGGCGATTCGGCCGACCCCGCCGCCTACCGCTACTCCGGCCCACGTCCGCAATCCAAGGAGACGGCGGTCGTCATGCTCGCCGATTCCTGTGAAGCGATCGCTCGCGCCCGCCAGGAAGCGGCACACCCCACCCTCGAAGAGTTGATCGACAACGTCATCGCCGAGCGCCTGGCCGAAGGCCAGTTGGATGAATGCGACATCACAATGCGCGAACTCCAGACGATCGCTGCCTCTTTCAAAGCCACGCTGCGCGCCGTCTACCATCCGCGCGTGCAGTACCCAGATCCCACGCCCGAAGAGATTGCGGGCCTCGCGCGGGCCCAGGTATGAGCTTCTCCGCCGAGAACGTGCTCGCTGTGACGGACGTGCTCGACGCCGCCGGCCTCTGGCGCACGATCGATGGCGGTTGGGGAGTCGATGCCCTCGAAGGCCATCAAACGCGCGACCACGAGGACCTCGACATCGTCGTTAAGCTCAGCGAGGTGGACGCTGTGCTGGCTGCGCTCGAAGCACTTGGCTTCGCCCTCGACCTGGATCTGCGCCCCACCCGTGTGGTGGCCAGACACGCGGATGGCCGTTGGGTCGACCTCCACCCACTCGAGTTTGATTCCAGCGGCGCGGGCTGGCAGCGCGCTGCCAATCCCGATGGCTCCGACTGCCCGTTTTTGGAAGACGGCTTCAGCGAGGGGACGATCGGCGGCCGTACGATCCCCTGCTTGACGGCGGCGCTCCAGTTCGCGCACCACCAGGGCTATGAGCCCAACGACAAGGACCGCCACGACCTCGAACTGCTGCGCCGCCGGCTCTCACCGCCGCCCTGATTCAATACCTCACGGCCTTACGCCTTACGCGGCGCGCGCTCAAACTGAAGTTAACCAATCGAACTCCTGGAGGGCCGCTTGCGCTTTGCCATCATTCGCTTCCCGGGCACCTGGAGTGACCGCGATTGCTACCACGTCCTCCACGAGGTCCTTGAGCAGCCCGCCGAGATCCTCTGGCACCGCGAAGCCGACCTCTCGGGATTCGACGCGGTCGTCCTGCCCGGTGGGTTCTCCTATGGCGACCACCTGCGTTGCGGCGCAATAGCCCGCTTTTCGCCAGTCATGGAAGCGGTTGTCGAATTCGCCGCCAAAGGGAAGCCCGTCATCGGCATCTGCAACGGGTTCCAGGTTCTCTGCGAAAGCGGCCTCCTGCCAGGCGCCCTGATTCGTAACCAGAGCCTGCAGTTCCGCTGCGAATGGACGAACCTGCGCCGCGAAGGCGGCGACACGCCCTGGGCGGACGGGCTCAAGCCCGGCGAAGTGATCCGCGTTCCGATCAGCCATGGCGAAGGCAACTACTACGCCAACAAGTCCACCCTTGATGACCTTGAAGACTCCGGGCGGGTCATCTTTCGCTACACAGACGCCGCTGGGCAACCAACACCCGCCGCCAACCCAAACGGCAGCGCCCGCAACATCGCCGGCATCATCAACCCCGAAGGCAACGTCCTCGGAATGATGCCCCACCCGGAGCGCGCCGGGGAGGCCCTCGTGGGTGGCACGGACGGCAACCGCATCTGGGAATCGCTCCTGAAGCACTCTCTCGCAGTGGTAAACTAATCACCATGAAGCACGAATACACCGTCGTCGTGGAACAAGGCGACACCGGGATGCTGATTGGCACCGTGCCTTCCGTTCGCGGGTGTTTCACCCAAGGTAAGGATCTTCCAGAACTGATGGAGAACATCAAAGAGGTGCTGCTGCTTTGCCTCGAACAACTCGGTGAGGCCGCCGAGGAGCCGCCTAAGTTCATAGGTCTCTACCAAGTGGCGGTGTGACCGACCTCCCTGTCTTGCGAGCAGCAGAGGTCGTTCGGGCGCTAGGTCGGCTCGGGTTCACACTCGTTCGTCAACGAGGAAGCCACCCGATCCTTCAACAGAGGACGGCCGTTGGGTTCCCGTTCCGCTGCACAAAGCAAGAGACATTGACCCGCGACTGCTGCGATCGATACTGCGAGAGGCTTCCATCTCACCGGACGAGTTCGCGCGGGCACTCAGAGGCTAATCCCTAGAGCCAACCCACCTTTTCGCGCTATTTCCACGGACTTTCCGTTAACTCCTGTTTACAACCACATGTAAGCCAGCGTACAACTCCATCGACCCGTCTCCGCGGGTCCGGCGCGGGGTGCACAAAGACGCCCGGCTGTGAGGTAACCCCAATTACCACGATGTCCGCGACCATGTCCTCCGGGGCATACCCGGTCACCCTCGAAGTTGATGACCCACAGCCTCAGAACCGCCTGAGCGTTGCGATTCGCATCATCTTCGCCATTCCCGCGTTGCTCATGGGCATCGTCATCGGCATCGGCTTGCAAATCGTTGCCATCATCGCCTGGTTCGTCATTCTCTTCACCGGCAAGTACCCGGCGGGCATGATGAACTTCACCGAGGGCGGCCTTCGCTTCGCGGCGCGGCTTTCCGGCTACCTCTACTTGCTTACGGATAAGTCGCCGTCGTTCTCCCTTGATGCCGACTCCAGCTACCCCGTCCGCCTCGCCGTCCAGGGCCAGATTGAAGGCCGCAATCGTCTGACCTGCTTCTTCCGCTTGCTGATGGCCATCCCGCACTTTCTCATCCTCGGCGTGCTCAACTACGTCATTGGCGTGGTTGTCTTCGTCGCCTGGCTGATGGCCCTCTTCACCGGCTCTGTTGCTCCCGGTCTGCACAACTTCATCGCCGGATACATCCGCTGGACGCTGCGCGCCCAGTCCTACGCCATGCTCGTTACGGATGAGTACCCGCCCTTCAGCCTGAACTAAGCGGGCAAGCGCGCCACTTCGCATCCCAGAGGCCACCCGCACGGGTGGCCTCTCCATGCCCCAGCCTGCTGGCGCCAACCCGCCGCGAAAGTAGACTCCCCCAATGAGCGACCCGAGCGAGCTCACTCAGCACCTTGAACGCCTGGCCTCGCTCCACGCCGCGGGCGCCCTCACCGATGAGGAGTTCGAAGCCGAAAAGACGCGCGCCCTCGCCCAATCGTCTCCGTACGAACCGCCGCCGGCTTCGAACACCGCGCCCGATTGGGCGCTCGCGGGCGTACCGGAGGTAGAACAACTCTACCCACTCACTTACGAAGTCGACTACCCGCCGAGCCTCAGCCGATGGAAGACGCTCCTCAGGCTGCCACTTCTCATCCCCGCCCTGCTCTTTTTCTACCTCGTCCAGGGCGCGCTTTTTTACGCCCTCATCCCCATCGGCTGGGCTACAGTCTTCTGGCGTAAAACGTACCCGCGATGGCTCTTCGCGGCTGTCTCTGGAGCGCTCGCCTACATCGCGCGGTTCCAGGCCTACGCCCTCCTCCAAACTGACAAATACCCCAGCTTCGATGTCGATTCCAGCCCCGTAACGCTCACCTTCGCCGACCCACCCTCCGGCCAACTGAGCCGCTGGCGGGTGCTCTTCTGGAAGCTCGTCTTGCTGGTGCCGCACTTCTTCGTGCTCGGAATGCTCCAGGCCGCTCTCTTCGTCGTCACCGTGATTGCCTGGTTCGGCATCCTCTTCACCGGTAACTACCCGCGCGGGCTCTTCGGATTCGCCACTGGCGTTATGCGCTGGCATTACCGTGTCGCCTCCTACTTCGCCTCCCTCAATGACCGCTACCCGCCTTACGCCCTTTCGGCTACCGCCAGCCCCGGAGCCAACAAAGCAGTCGTCTGGTCCGGCATTGGCGGCGGTGTTCTGACGGCTGGCTTCCTCGCCATATTGATCGCCGCTGCCGTCGCCGCAAATTCGAGCGACAAGCAGCCGATCCAGTACTCCGCGCTACTCCAGGGTCAAGCCGTTAACGTGCTCGCCTACGACCGTGCCGGTGGCCGCGTGTTCATCTCCCTCAGCCGCGCCTACGACCCCGGCAACGATCTGGTCCAACTCCTCAAACCAGGTACAGGCGAAAAGATCGTTGTGTTCGAATGGACCATCCGAAACGCTGGCGACTCGTCCGTCAGGGTCGCCGGCGACGCCGCGGAGTTGAAGTACAACGACGGGGACACCCATCGCCGCGGCCCCGCGATTCTGGTCGTCGGCAACGGAAGCGCACAGCGCGGCATCTCAGGGGGTGCGACTGCCATCGTGCGCGCGGCGTTCGTGGTGCCAGGCAACGCCACGCCGCTGGCGCTGGACTTCAAATCATCGTTCACCGGCCTGGGTGGCATCACCTACGAGTTCCGCTGAAGCGTGAGCCGATTCTCGCCCGTTCCGTCCCGGCTCTCTACCCTGTAGCCATGCCCGTTGACCAGGCCGCCCTCGATTCCGTTGCCCTCAGCATGCCCGAATACGAACTGCTCGTTGAACAGCTCGGCCGCGAGCCAAACGTCGTCGAGCTCGGTATGTTCGGCTCCCTCTGGAGCGAGCATTGCGGCTACAAAAACTCCAAGCCCCTGCTCAAGCTCTTCCCAACCGGCGGCGACCTCGTTCTCACCAAAGTTGGCGCCGAGAACGCTGGCGCGATCGATATCGGTGGCGGGCTGTGCGTCGTCATGAAAGTCGAATCGCACAACCACCCGTCCGCGATTGAGCCCTACGAGGGCGCGGCTACCGGCGTCGGCGGCATCGTGCGCGATATCTTCGCCATGGGCGCGTATCCCATCGCCATCCTCGATTCGCTCCGTTTTGGCCCCCCAAGCGACCCGCAAAACCGCTTTCTCTTTGAAGGGGTTGTTGGTGGCGTCGGCGGCTACGGTAACTGCTTGGGCATTCCAAACGTCGGCGGCGAGGTGGTCTTCTCCGAGACATACAACGGCAACCCTCTTGTCAACGCCATGTGCGTGGGTATCGCCGAGACCAGCAAACTGCAGAGCGCTAAAGCCCGCGGCGAAGGCAACGTCTTCCTCCTGGTTGGCGCCGATACCGGCCGCGATGGTATCCACGGGGCAAGCGGGCTCGCCAGCCGCACGGACCCCGAGGCACGCTTCGAAGAGATGCGCCCCGCTGTCCAGGTGGGCAACCCCTTCCTCGAAAAGCTCCTCATGGAAGCCTGCTACGAACTCGCCTCCGAGCACGCTGATTGGATCGTCGGTCTGCAGGACCTCGGCGCGGCCGGTCTCACCTCCGCCGTTGTCGAATGCTGCGCCAAAGGCAGCTGCGGCGCTGAACTCGAACTCGCGCACGTCCCGCGCCGCGAAGCAGGCATGACGCCCTACGAAATCATGCTCAGCGAAAGCCAGGAGCGCATGCTCGTCGTCTGCAAGAAAGAGTACGTCGCCAAAGTGACGGCCCTCTTTCAGCACTGGGAACTGCACTGCGAACCGATCGGCACGGTGACCGGCGGCACCGAAGTCGTGATTAACGACAGCGGCGTTGAGGTGGCCCGCGTTCCGGTCTTCATCGCTACCGAGCCTCCCACCTACATGCGCAACGGGATCCGCCCACCCGAACTCTTTCGCCTTAACACCTTCTCCCTCGAATCCCTGCACGACCTCGCGCCAGCGGACGCCACGGCCACGCTCCTCAGCCTGCTGGCCCGCCCAAACATCGCCAGCAAGCGCGGCGTCTTTCGCCAGTACGACCACCAGGTACTGAACAACACGGTCGTCCCGCCCGGTGGCGATGCCGCCGTCCTGCGTATTCCCGGTACCACCAAGGGCATCGCCCTCACCACCGATTGCAACGCGCGCATGGTTTACCTGGACCCCTACGCAGGCGCCGCCATCGCGGTCGCCGAGGCCGCCCGCAACATCGTCTGCACTGGCGCAACGCCAGTCGCAGTCACCGACTGCCTGAACTTCGGCAACCCCGAAAAACTCGAGGTCTACTACACCCTCAACCAGGCCGTACGCGGCATTTCCGAGGCCTGCTCGGTCTTCGATACGCCCGTCGTCAGTGGCAACGTCAGCCTCTACAACGAAACGCAGGGCAGACCCATCTACCCCACCCCGGTCATCGGCATGCTCGGCATCCTTGAGGATGTTTCGAAGCACCTGGTTGCGGGCTTCGATCGCCCAGGCTGCCCGGTGTTCCTGCTCGGCTCGCCGGTCGTCCAGCCAGCCACCTCGCTGGCCGGCAGCGAGTACCTCGAAGCGGTCCACAACCAGGTCGCCGGGCTCCCGCAGGTTGACCTCGTCGCCGAAAAGAAGCTCCAACAGTTCGTCCTCCGGCTGCACGCCGAAGGCCTTCTTCTCTCCGCCCACGATTGTTCGGACGGTGGCCTCGCGGTCACTCTTGCTGAGTCCTCGATTCTCGGCAACATTGGCTTCGAAGGCAGCGCTGAGGTTGCTGGCCGGCTGGATGCAGCGCTCTTCGGCGAAGGCCAGGGCCGCATCGTCGTCAGCATCCCGCCAGACGTCTTCCGCCAGGGCGGCGGCGCCCCGCGCGTTAGCGACCTCGGAGCAGAATTCGGCGTCCCGGTCACCCGCCTCGGCTCCACCGTCGAAGCGGATGCTTTCACGTTCGGCCCGATCTGCACGACCGTTACCGCCATCCGCGAAGCGTTCGAAACACCGATTTAGGCGACGCTGTCTCCTCGGGACTGCCTCCGGTAGCATGCGCCTTCATGGTCTTTTTCGATCCGATGCGCCCGGCCTACGCCATGGACCCGTACCCCTCGCTCGCCGTGCTCCGCAAGGCCGCGCCAGTCCACTACAGCCCCGAAATGGGCACGTGGGTGGTCACCGGTTACGAAGAATGCCTCCGCATCATCCGCGACGAGGAGTTCTTCTCGTCGAACCCGGTTAACGCCGGCGGCCCCTTCGGACAGATGATCCGGGAGCGCCGCGAGGCCGTACCGCTCGGCATGGCCACCATCCTCGGCAACTCCGACGACCCAGAGCACTCGAATCTCCGCACCATCGTCAATCGCGCCTTCACCCCGCGTGCCATCGCCGCCATGCGCCCGGTGGTCGATGAGGCCATCGCCGAACTCCTCGACGCACTCGTCCCCGGCCCGTTCGATGTGATGTCGATGCTTGCCGAGCCGCTCGCCCCGGCCATGGTGCTCGCCCACCTTGGCATCCCCGAGGAATCGCGTGGGGTGTTCCGTCAGGCCTCGCTCGAAATCATGCGCGCCCGCGCGGAAGGCCCGGAGACGCAGGAAGTAGTCGACGCAGCCGACGCGGCCGTCGAGACCCTGATGCAAGCGCTCCAGGAATGGGACGAAGCGGGCATCGCTCGCGAAGGCTCCGTGGTCAGCACGCTCTTCGCAGCCGCCCACGCGGGCGAAGCGTTGGAGCCCGACGATCTGCTCATGCTCCTCATCCATATCTCGCTCGCCGGCAACGGCCCCACCGCTATGGCCATCGGCAACGCCATCCTCCACCTCGCCGCGAACCCCGAGGCACAGGCTCAACTGCGCGCGAACGCCGCACTCATCCTTTCAGCTGTGGAAGAACTGCTGCGCTTCGATAGTGCAACTCACGCCGTTGCTCGCTTCGCGCTGAAGGACACGCCGCTGGGCGCGCGCAAAATCAAGGCCGGCGATTCGCTCTACGCCATGATCGGCGCCGCTAACCGCGACCCGGGCGAATTCCCGAACCCCGAGGTCCTCGATTTCACACGGCCGGAGAACCGCCACCTCAGCTTCGGCTTCGGGATGCACTTCTGCCTCGGCGCCCCACTTGCGCGTCTGGAGCTTCAAGCAGTCCTCGAAGCCTTCCTCACCCGATTCCCAAACTTCACCCTCGTGGAAGCGGACCGCGGCGGAAGCTTCATGGTCCGCGGCCCTGGCCGATTGGTCATCCAGCCAGGCTAAGCGCCTACGCGCCTACGCCCCCAGCGCCTTTGCGATCTCGTCGTTGTCCAACTTCGGGCCTACTGCTGCCACATGCATCTTCTCGCGGCTAAGCAGCCGCTGAGCCACCGCCCGGACCTGCTCCGCAGTGATCGCTTCCACCTGTTCGACCACCTCATCGACCGATTCGATCGCGTCCTTGCTGATCAGCAGTTCGCCGTGGCGTTGTCCGAGCGAGAAAGCCGTTTCCAGCGAAAGCCGGAATCGCCCGATGTTGTGGTCCTTCGCCTTGCGCAGCTCTTCCGTCGGAACAAGCTCGTCGCAGAGCTTCTGCGCTTCGTCGATGCACACGGTGATCGTCTCCGCGAGCTGCTCGCGATTCACCCCCGCCGAAATCGTGAAGACGCCGGCGTCCGAAAGGTAGCCGTAGCCGGAACTCACCGAGTAGGCCAGCCCGCGCTTCTCGCGCACTTCGCGGAACAGTCGCGAGGACATCCCCGCGCCCAACACGTCGTTCATGATCCGCAAGGCGAAGCGGTCAGGATCGTCCCGCCCGAAGATCGGCGAGCCGATGTACAACGTGCACTGGTCGATATCCCTGCTGTCCGTCACCACGCGCTCGCCGGTCACGGAAGCGTCGTACTTGTCGAGCTTGGGCAACGGGCCCGATTCCATGTCCAGGAAGAACGGCTCTGCTGCCGCTAGCACCATCTCGTGGGTCACATTGCCAGCCACAGAGAGCACCACGTTGCCGGCGCGGTACCAGGCGCCGATGTGTTCGATGAAGTCCGGGCGCTGCATCTCCTGCACCAGTTCCACGCTGCCGCCGACATCCCAGCCGCAGGGCTGCTCGCCGTAAACCGCTTGCCCGATGAGCCTCCCTGCCCAGGCGCCGGGATTATCGTGATTCCGCTTCAGCTCTTGCTGCACAACCGTCCGCTCTTTGTCAATCTCCGCCTGCTCGAGCTTGGAGTTGAGCAGCATATCCGCAGCCACATCTAGCGCCGTTTCGAAGCGGTCGAATGGCACCAGATTCCAGTAGCAGGTGAACTCCTTGTTCGTGTAGGCGTTCAGCGTGCCGCCGGCACCTTCGATCTCCTCGGCGATCATGATCGCGTCGGGCCGCCGTTCTGTGCCTTTGAACACCATGTGCTCGAGAAAGTGCGTAATGCCGTTGATCCGTTGCGGTTCGGAGCGCGATCCAACGCCAACAAACAGGTTGACCGAAACGGCCTGCGTCGTCGGCATCGGCGTCGTCACTATTCGTAGCCCGTTCGGCAGTGTGGTTAGTTCCCAGGTAGCAGCCAAGTATCCCTCCCGCCCCAGCGTGAGGCCCCATTCTACGTACGCGCGCCGCGAGGGATAGGGGTGCCGCGCTATAGCAGATGCCGCTGTTATTTCCCGCCCTGTACGCTGGCCATGTGAGAGAGATTCCTGGCCTCGCCATCGCCCCCAACTGGACAAGCGCGGCTGGCGCATTGGATGGCATCCTCGAGCATCTCGGCGCGCCGCTCCCCCGCCACGCCGTCATGGGTCTCACGGGCCACGCGTGGCACACCTGCATCGCCCGCAAGGGAAACGTCATCGCCCTGCCTTCCGGCCCCGCAGACCTCGATTGGGCGGCCATGGTCCAACGCTACGCCCGCACCGGCTACCGCTGGGAGCGCTTCGGCCGCACGTTGGCGCCCGGCGAACCGCCGGACATCTCCCGTGCCGAAGCGATCGCTTGGGCCGTCCCTCGCCTCGATGCCGGCCGTCCTCTCCTCGGGTGGGACTTCCATCTGCACGAACACGGCATCGTCTACGGCTACGACCCCGCCCGCGAAGGTTTCCTCGTCCACGACGTGCTGAGCGAGGAAGTCGGCCCCATCGCCCTCTGGCGCGATTGGCCCTCGGTCATCGGCCGCATCGAACTCTACGCGCCGCTCGAACCGTCTGATCCCGACGCATTCGAAACCGTGGCAGGTGCCCTACAAACAGCGCTCGACTGCTTCGGCGGCGAAGATGGCCCCGCTGACGGCCAGCCCCGCGGTACAGCCGGCCTGGATGCCTGGGCCGAGGCCTTCGACGCGGAGGTCGAAGTGGACCGCGCCGGCAACGCCTACACCCTCGCCGTCCTCCAGGCCGCGCGCATGGATGGCGCGGAGTTCCTCGCCGACCTTGCCTCTTCGTTGCCTGAACTCACGACGCCACTCGTGGCTGCCGAACGCGCGATTCGCGACGAAGTGCAAGCGCTGTCTCCGCTGATCACGCTGTTCCCGTTCCCCACGGGCGGACACGGCAACGTTGGCAATGCCGGCCTGCGGCGCGGCGCGGCCATGGCTCTGCGGCGCGCCGCGCAGCATGAACGCGCCGCCGCTGAACAGATCAGCGAAGCCCTCCGCCTGTCAATGAGCCTTAGCGAACCGCGCCATCAGGAAGGCCACAGCCGCTAACAGCACAAGCCCCAGCCCAAGGGGCGGAATCACCAACCCCGACATGGCGACCCCCAAACCCGTTGCCAGCACGGCAAAACCAACGAGATACCACCCGCTAGCCGAATAGCCGACGTGCCAATGGTGCATCGGGGCCAACAGCGTCTGCCAAGCGCCCGCAATCGCTACGCCCAAGATCGCCAGGCGCGCGAGCCACAACCCGCTGCCAAACGCCAGCCCAAGGTCCAACTCTTGTAGCCGTCCGGCGAATCCCACCAACGTGAAGCCGGTGAACTCGTTCGCCGCCAAAATGCCAGGGCCGTGCGCCCACGGTAGAAAGAAGCCGGCGAGCGCGAGCGGCCCTACCGCTACTCGCCCAGCGTCCGCTGGCCTCCGCCAGTTCATTTCTCAGCGATAGTAATCACGCCCGAGACCCGTGCCACGCCGCGCTCTTCCACCATGTTGATGATCGCACCCTGAAGCACTTTTTCAGCCTCGTCCAGGTCCACCGGCACGCCCCCGCTCGTCAGCCGCAACAGGTTCGCCACGTCAAAGTAGGCATAGGTGCCTAGGCCCGTCGGCATCTCTTTGACCGTCTTCTGGTACTTCGCCGCGCCCGCCAGGTTCGGCCCAAAGTCCTTCGCCACAACCGAGCGCGCCGCCTTCGCAGTCCCGAACACCATGTACTTCTCCGTCACCGCGTAACCCAATTCATTGCCCGAATCATCCGTCACGAACGTCATCTGCACGCCGTTCACGGTCTCGGATCGAGGCTTGACCTTGGACGAACTGGCGACCACCGAGTCGATCACCTTGCGGGCGCTCGCGGCGTCCTCGATGTCCGCCAACACCGCCACCTGGACGTCCGTCTCGTCCATGCTCGGGAACCACGCAGCCACGGACATCTCGCCCGTGAACAGGTTGATCAGTTCCTCGATGTTCTTCAGGCCGACCTCCTGGCCAGCGCCTTTCAGCGCCTCATCCAGGCTGTTGTAATCGCCCTGGTCGCGGAAGAATGCGTCCAACTGCGACTTGCTATTCCCTTTCACCTCTTTCCAGGTCTGCGCCAGGTTCGTGGTCGAAAAGAACACCGAGGCGTCCGCCGGCACCAGCGCCGCGAACTTCGAGGTGCGCACCGCGAGCATCGGTGAGACATCGCCCGCCTTGCCCACCGCTGCCGCCTGGAACTCGAACCCCTCACCCTTCGCCCCGATGACGGCGGCGCCCGGCTTCAACGCCAAATCCCCGGCGCCCGAGGCCTCAAGTACATCTTTCAGCGCCCGGTCCCCGCCAAAGATTCCGTCGGCGAACGCGCTGGCGTCCATGTACACGAACGCCAGGAAGTTGTTCGTTAATTCGTTGCGCAGCGATTTGAAGTCGCCCACACTCTCCAGCGATGCCTTCTTGCCGGTCGAAACGTCGATCACTTCGCGCATGCTGGCGTCGTCCATGGCCAACACCAGGTGGTCGCCGATGCGCGCCAGGAACATCCCCTGGCCATCGAAATACGTCACGCCGCCGTACTTCTGCTCCGTGAAGTCCACGCCGGATTGCTCCTGCACCACCTGCAGCGCGCGCTTGGAATCCTTGCATTTCACGATTGCAGCGCCCTGCACCGAAAGGTCCGAAATGCTGAAACCGCGCAGGTAGACCGCTGCATTGCCGCCCAGGAACGGGGCGACGTCTTTCTCCCAGTCGATGCCGCCGTCCGTGACCGTGTCTTTTAGCTGCTTCTCCGGGTTCGCCGTGCCCAGCCGTTCGACCAGCTTGAACGCTGAAACCCACTGGCTGGATGCGAGGTCCGTGTTGAACGCCACGTAGAGCGCCGGGTCGGCTGGCGCCAGCTTCGCCGTTGTCAGGTCAACTTCGCTCGCCTTGCCCGAGGTAAAAAGGACAACCCCGCCGATCGCCGCCGCCACTACCGCAAGCCCGATTGTGATCAGAATCCCATACTGCCGGTGAGCCAAAACGCTTTCCCCCGCGCCGAGCCTCGCTTTGGAGTGCTCTCGTGGAGTATCGGCGCGATGACTCATCCACAGAACCCTCGATCTGTGACGCCCGTTACACTCGATCCATGGAAGCCATACTCGCCGCCGTCCAGCCCTACGACATTCACGGCACGCGCTACATGCGAATCGCCTACGCCCTGAAAGATGACCCGGATCGAATCACCGAAGGTCGCGTTGCCATCGAAAGCATCTACACGGACCCCAAGCCCGGCGATCGGGTCGAAATCCGCCTGCTTCTCGGCGTGATCGATGATGTGAAGAAGCTCTAAAGCCAAAACACTGCGGGCCGCGACTGCGCCGCTCCGGTAGACTGCGCCAACCTTCACTCCGGAGCTTTCCCATGCCCACGGCAATCCACTGCGGCACCCTGATCGACGGCAACGGCGGGGACCCGCTTCGCAACGTCGTCGTCGTCATCGAAGACGGCGCAATTACGGCGGTCAACGCCGATGGCTCGATCCCCGCTGGCGCGGATGTCATTGACGCCACCGGCTCGACCGTGATGCCGGGCATGATTGATTGCCACGTTCACCTCATGAGCTCGCCTCCCCGCGGCATGGAGCAGAGACTCGCCACACCCTTCAGCCTCTCGGTCGCAGAGGCCCTGAAGAACGCCCAAACGTCGCTTGAGCACGGCTTCACCACCCTCCGCGACGCAGGCGGCACGCCTCGCGGCGTGCGCGTCGCGATCGAACGCGGCATCTTCCCCGGGCCGCGCCTGCGCATCGCAGTCAGCGCCATCTCGCAGACGGGCGGCCACGGCGATGCAACCATGGTCAACGGCGTCCGGCTCCGGGTCCCCAACGCCGAGCTGCCCGACAACCTCGTCGATGGCCCCGAAGGCGCCCGCAAAACCACCCGCGAGATCCTCCGCGCCGGCGCCGATCAGATCAAAATCATGACCAGCGGCGGCGTCCTTTCGCCCAACGATGAACCAGCCGCCACCGGAATGACGCCGGACGAAATCGCCGCCGTGGTCTACGAAGCGCACGCTGCCCACAAGACAGTCATGTCCCACGCCCAGGCCAACCAGGGCATTCTCAACGCCGTCCTCGCGGGCGTCGAATCGATCGAGCACGGCATCTACCTCGACGACCGCGTGATCGACGAGATGCTCAAGCGCGGCACCTTCCTCGTGGCAACCCTCATCGCCCCCGTCTCCGTGCTCCGGCTCGCCGAAGAGAATCCGGGCTCCATGCCGGACTACGGCGTCCGCAAGTCCAAGGAGGTGCTCGTCGCTCACCAGGCGAGCTTCAAATACGCCGTCGAGCGCGGCGTGCGCATCGCCATGGGCACCGATACCGGTGTAGGCGTGCACGGGACGAATGCCGGCGAACTCGACCTTATGGTCGCCCAGGGAATGACACCGATGCAGGCGATCGTCGCAACCACCAAGACGGCCGCCGAGTGCTGCACGATCGCCGACAAAGTCGGCACCCTCGAACCGGGCAAGCGGGCCGACATTCTCGCCGTCGCCGGCGACCCGCTCGCCGACATCTCGCTCCTCACGAAGAAGGACTCCTTCCAACTGATAATGCGCGACGGAGTGCCGTTCAAGAACTTGCTCACTGGCCGCGGCTAGCTTCTCTCGACAACTGCAAGGCCTTTGCGAGCGATTCGCGACCCACGGTTACCTTTGAACAATGCCCTCGGCAATACGCTGGGTGTGTTCGAAACGGCGGTTACCCCCGGCGTTCAGCACGCTTCTCAGGCCCGCACCTACCACCGCGGGCCGGGAAGCTACCAAATCGACCGAAGGACTCCCCACATGAGCACTGGATTTAGCCTTTTCCTGATCGCCGTCGGCGCAATCCTCTACTGGGCCGTGACGTACACCGTCTCCGGCGTGGATCTCAACACAATCGGCGCAATCCTGATGATCGTTGGCATCATCGGGCTCGCCCTCTCTCTCCTGTTCTGGAGTAGCTTCGCCCCGTTCGCCAGTTCCGCTCCCTTCGGCCGGCGAACTGCCAGCGACAACAACGTGGTTGTGCACGACAACCAGCCCCGGCCGCAGACCGTGATCATGCGCGAATCGGCCCCCCGCCCGGACGTTGTCATCCACGAGACCGCCCCCCGCGAGACCACCGAGATCCGACGCGAAACCGAAATCCGCCGCGACGACTCGCTGCGCTAACGAGCCCCTCAGATTCCCGGCCAGGCGGCGAGTTGCAACGCCAACTCGCCGCTTCTGCGCGCCCGGCTCCTGCACGTTCGCCCCCCTTATTGAAGCACCCGGAGCCGCACGCTCGGCTCGCACGCTCCACAGCCTGCGCTACACTCTCCCTACCGCCCTCTGCGAGGTAGCCTGTGTCTGACGCCCTGATTCTCGATGCCACCCGCACGCCATGGGGCAAGTTCGGCGGCGGATTACGCGATTACGCCGCCCACGAACTCGCCGCTCTGATGATCCGCACGATCATTGATCGCAACCACATTGACCCAGCGAGCATCGAAAACGTCCTCCTCGGCCAGGTCCTCCAGGCCGGCGCCGGGCAACTCCCCAGTCGCCAGGCTCTGATGAAAGCGGGTCTGCCGGACACCACCCCCTCGATGCTGATCAACAAGGTCTGCGCTAGCGGCATGCGTGCCGTCACCCTCGCCTCGCAGCTCATCCGCGCCGGCGAAAACGAACTGGTGCTCGCCGGCGGTATGGAATCCATGTCCAACGTCCCTTACTACGACAAGGACACCCGTTGGGGCGCGCGCATGGGCAACAAGACGCTCATCGATGGCATGGTCCACGACGGCCTCTGGTGCGCCTTCGACAACTGCCACATGGCCAACCAGGGCGACGATATGGCCGCCAACCGTGAGATCTCGCGCGCCGAAATGGACGATTGGTCCGTCCGCAGCCAACAACTCTGGGGCAAGGCGTATGACCGCGGGTACTTTGACCGTGAAGTCACCCCGGTACCCAACAAGCGCGACACCAACCACGTCGCCCTCGCCCGCGACGAGAGCCCGCGACCAGCCTCAACGGTGGAGCGGCTGGCGCGCATCCAGCCGGTCTGGGGCACGAAAGCGATCACCGCTGGCAACGCGCCAGGTGTGAACGATGGCGCAGCCATCCTCGTGGTCGCCTCCAAGGAGCGCGCCGCCCAGATGGACGCTACGCCAATCGCCCGCATCATCGGCCACGCCGAGGTCGCCACGAAGCCGCGCGAGTTTCCGATCGCCTCCGCCTGGGCGATCGAGAAAGTGCTCAAGAAAGCCGGCATCTCGCTGGACGAAGTCGAGATCATCGAAGTGAACGAAGCCTTCGCCGCCGTTCCTCTGATCTGCGGACAGGAGCTGAACTGGGATTCGTCGCGAGTAAACCGCCACGGCGGCTCGGTCGCCATGGGCCACCCGATCGGCGCTAGCGGCGCGCGGCTGACGATGACCGCGGCCTACCAGCTACAGGAATCCGGCGCCCGTTACGCAGTCGCGGCGATCTGCTCAGGCACCGGCCAGGGCGATGCGATCCTGCTCGAGCGCGTCTGATGGCGCCCTCTCGCCGCCTGCGCTTCGGTTGGTTCATTCCCACCTCGGGTGACACCGGCGCATTTGGCGTGCCCGAAGAGACGTACGCGCCATCCCTCGAACACTTCGTCGCCGTCGCGCGCGCCGCGGAAGAGGCGGGGTTCGAATACGCCCTCGTGCCTGTCCAAACGTTCTGCTACGAGGCCTGGGTCACCTGCGCGATGATCTCC
>JBBQGT010000058.1:0-19970 GCA_038323265.1 Tepidiformales bacterium | reverse complement strand
CTAACCGTCTACCCCGAGCACATGCGAGAGAACCTGGACCGCTCGTTTGGCCTCGTGTTCTCGCAACGAGTCTTGCTCGCGTTGATTGAAACCGGGCTTAGCCGGCAGGACGCCTACAAGATCGTCCAGCGCAACGCGATGATCGCCTGGAAGGACCACACGGCATTCCTCGATCTGCTCCTCGCGGACGCGGACGTCACTTCGAGAATGGACGAGGGTGAGCTGCGCGGGCTGTTCGATTACAACTGGTACCTGACGAACATCGGCGCCACCTTCGATCGGTTGGCATTGTGACCTTGCAGGCGCCGCCCGCCGCCCAACCCGGCTCAGCGCCGCTCCGCGTGCGCGACGTCCTGAAGGAGGCGCGCGAACTCTTTCGTCAGAATGCCAACGCGATAATGTTGCCGATGGCCGTCATCCAGATTCCGCTCGCGATCATCGGCGCCATCGTGCCGTGGGTGCTCTACGCCACCGCCTACTCGGAGGAGCTCCACCCGTTTGACGCACAATCGCTCGCTGAGGGGCCACGCGGTCTGCTATTCGCGCTCGTAGTCATAGCCTGGGTCTGGATCATGTTCCTGGCGCTCGGTTTCAACTCCACCATCATCGCAGTGCGCGACGCCCGCAAAGGCGTGCGGAAACCGTTGCCAGAGTTGCTCGATCCGTCGTTTACGCACCTTGGCGGCCTGTTGGTGCTCTCCCTCGGTGCCGCCGGCCTCTGGTTCGCGATTCTCGCAACCTCAATCACCATCCTAGCGCCGCTGGTCCTGCTCTTCGCTGCGTTCAGGCTCGCGCTCACCTTCCACAGCTTCGCCCTCAACGAAGCACGGCCTCGAATGGCCTTGTCCGAGAGCTGGATGATCATGCGCGGCAACGTCATGCGCCTGCTCGGCGTGCTCTTGGGCACGCTGCCCGGGATCATGCTCATGCTTCTCGCCGGCTCCGTGGCCTTGATAATCGTCTCGATCCCTTTCGCCGTGCTTGGCACCAGCCGCGGGCCGACGCTCGCCGCCAACGCCGTCGGCACCATAGTCCTCGCGCTCGTCCTCATCCCCATCTTCTGCTACGTGACCACGGCGACCACGCTGCTCTATCTCAACCTCAAGGGGCGAAACAGTGCCTGATGTAATGCTCGAATCCACCCTTCCGAACCGCACCTACCGCGGCAAAGTGCGCGATACATACGACCTCGGCGACAAGATGCTCATCGTCGCCACGGACCGCACCTCAGCCTTTGATGTCGTCTTGCCCACGGGCATCCCACGCAAAGGCGAAGTGCTTTCGCGGCTCTCAGCCTGGTGGTTTGACCGCGTGAAGGAAGTGGTGCCGAACCACTTCCTGGCGCTCATCACCGAAGCCAACGCCTCCCTCGTCGACCTGCCGCTTACTCCTGAGTATTTCGGGCGCTCGATGCTCGTCAAGAAAGCGAAGAGGCTGGACGCCGAATGCATCGTCCGCGGCTACCTTTCGGGCAGCGGCTGGAAGGACTACCAGCGAACCGGTGGCGTCTGCGGCATCCCCCTCGCCGACGGGCTCCGCGAATCGGAACGCCTCCCCGAGGCGATCTTTACACCGTCTACGAAGCCGGAAGTCGGCCACGATGAGAACATCTCGTACGAGCAGCTGATGGAGATCGTCGGCGAAGAGTCCGCCAACGCAATGAAGCTGCGCAGCCTCGCCATTTACAACTACGCCCACACCGTGGCTCTCGAACGGGGCATCATCATCGCCGACACGAAGTTCGAATTCGGGCTCTGGAACGACGAAGTGATCCTCATCGACGAAGTGCTGACCCCGGACAGCAGCCGTTTCTGGCCCGCCGAAACGTATCGCGCCGGCGGCCCGCAGCCGAGCCTCGACAAGCAACCCGTCCGCGATTGGATGGCAGGCGTCTGGAAGGACGGCGACCCGCCGCCCACCATCCCTGCCGAAATCGTGGCGTCCACCGCCGAAAAGTACCTGGCGATCTACGAGAAACTGACCGGCGAGGAGCTGCCCGCTTGAGCAAGGACAAAGGCAAACCAGAAAAGGGACGCAAGGCTGCATCCCCGAAGGCCAAAACAGCAACCGAAAAGACGTTCCTGGCGCGCGTCTATGTCTCGCTCAAGCCGGTTGTGAACGACCCCGAGGGCATCACCATCGGCGGGGCGCTCGGCTCCCTCGGATTCAGCGGTGTGCGAGAGGTGCGCTCGGGCCGCTACTTCCAGGTCACGCTGGCGGCGAAGGACCAGAAGACTGCCGCCACTCAGGTTGATCAGATGTGCGCTCGCCTGCTAGCGAACCCGGTGATCGAAACGTACAGCTTCGAACTCGCCGAAGACTGAAATGCACGGCGTCCCACGAGCCGAACGGATCGTCTGCCTAACCGCTGAGACGACGGAGATCGCCTTCGCCCTGGGCTGTGCGGATCGTGTGGTCGGCGTGAGCGGCTACGCCGTGCGCCCACCGGAAGCCCGCAAGAAGCCGCACGTTTCGGCCTTCCAGACAGCTCATGTCGAGAGAATCCTGGCGCTTAAGCCAGATCTCGTCCTCGGCTTCTCGGACCTCCAGGCGGACATCGTTCGCGAACTGGTGAAGCGCGGAGCGCAGGTGCTGGTCACCAACCAGCGCACTCTCGCTGAGACTTACCAGGCGATGATGCTCATCGCCGGTGCTCTTGGCGAGTGCGAGGGCGGTTTGGGGCTCGTTCAAGACCTTCGCACTGGCCTCGAGGAAATCGCCAGCGAGGTGAATGCATCGGCAACCCGCCCGCGCGTCTACTTCGAGGAGTGGGACGAGCCGCTGATCAGCGGAATCGCCTGGGTAAGCGAACTAATCGCAATCGGCGGCGGCGATGACATCTTCTGCCGCCTCGCATCGGGAAACGCAGCCGGCGAGCGGGTGGTCACCGCTGACTCCATCATCGAGGCAAATCCGGACATCATCGTCGCGAGCTGGTGCGGGAAGAGGGCGAGGCTTGAACGTATCGCTCAGCGTCCCGGCTTTGACGCCATCGGGGCCGTGCGAGCGAATCGCATCTACGAGATCAAGGCCCCGGACATCCTTCAGCCCGGCCCATCCCTCATTCATGGCGCTCGGCAACTGGCCGTGCTCATCTCCGCCGCAACGCCAGCCCATTCCAACCATTGACGGCCCACGCTACTCTTTTTCAACCGCCCCTCAGGCGTTCGGAGTAGCTCCATGGAAGAACCGAAGCAGATCACACCGACCAAACTCGCCGATTACCTCGGGGTGCTCACAAAAGCGGTCTTCGAATCCGGCATGAGCTGGAAGGTGGTCGAAAACAAGTGGCCGGGCTTCCAAGCGGCCTTCCATGACTTCGATCCGGAAACCGTGGCCAGCCTTTCGCCCGACGAGATAGACGCCCTGACGAACGACACGCGAATCATCCGCAATCGACGCAAGATTGAGGCCACGGTGCACAACGCGGGGGTCATGCTGGACCTTGAGCGCGAAACCGGCGGGTTCAAAATTCGAAGGAGAAGGCGAATTCTGGGCGACCGTGGCGGACATGCGGAAGCGTTTCAAGTTCGTCGGCAACTTTGGCGCCTACTACTTCCTCTACGTGATCGGCCAGCCTGTTCCTGAACATCACGAGTTCCGGGCCAAGCTAAAGGGGAAGTAACGGCTCGGCCGCCGGTTAAGACGAACCGCTGTAACGCTCTCGTCACTCCACAGCAATTCTGTTGATTGCGGCGTCACTCCTTTTGAATAAGGTGTGAAGGAAGAGTTGGCAAATCCACCCAGAGGATGAGAGCCATGGCAGAAGAAAACCGCCTCATGAGCACGGCCGCGATTGCGAATCGCGAAGACCTTTCGCCGGAAGCCACGAACGAGGGCCAGCAGCAGAACCCCGCCGCTGATTCACCCGATGAGGACTTCGGCAAGCGAGATGCCACGCCCGCGCCGGATCGGCCGAGCGCCGAACCAGTTGCGCCCGCCAAGACTGAGCTGTTGGCCACTAAAGAGGCTAGTGACTTCCAAAACCGATGGGACGAGACGCAACGGGGCTTCGTCGATGAGCCACGAACTTCTGTCCAACAAGCAGATCAGCTCGTGGCTGAACTGATGCAGCTGCTGGCTAAGGGCTTTGCCGACGAACGGCAGAGCCTCGAACGCCAGTGGGACCGCGGCGAAGAAGTGTCGACCGAAGACTTGCGAATGGCCATGCAACGCTATCGCTCCTTCTTCCAACGTCTACTGGCGGTCTAAACCGCAGGAGGAACTCAAATGGACACCTGGATGATCATCGTTATCGTGGCCGCGGCGGTTGTACTGCTCGTGCTGCTCCTCGCCGCATGGCAGATGAACAAGAAACGGCGTAGCACCGGCTTGAAGGAAGGCTTCGGCTCGGAATACGACCGCGAAGTGAATCGGCAGGGCCGCAGCAAGGCCGAAAGCGAGCTCCAGCAGCGCCAGAAGCGCGTGGACCAGTTGGAGATCCGAGAACTTACTCGAGACCAGGCATCTGGCTACGCGAGTGATTGGGATGCCGTGCAATCCGGCTTCGTGGACGACCCCTCGATGGCCGTGACCCGCGCCGATGAACTCGTGGGACGCGTGATGCAGGATCGCGGTTATCCGGTCGGCGAATTCGACCAGCGTGTGGCAGATATCTCTGTTGATCATCCTGGCGTCGCCAGCAACTACCGGGCCGCTCACAGCATCGCCGATCGCAATGCCACCGGTAGCGCCAGCACCGAAGAACTGCGGCAGGCGATGGTGCATTATCGCGCACTCTTCCAGGAGCTGCTGCCAGTGGCGCCCGGCACCGCCGCCCCGGTACAGGGCCGCCAA
Source organism: Tepidiformales bacterium (assembly GCA_038323265.1). GTDB lineage: Bacteria > Chloroflexota > Dehalococcoidia > Tepidiformales > Tepidiformaceae > PNKC01. The sequence continues at coordinate 15,173 of JBBQGT010000058.1, read as the reverse complement.
AGCCACGCCTAACAGCGGCGGACGGCGCAAGCCAAACCGCTGTTCGGCCTTACCAAACAGCAACAGCAACTCGCCGAATCGCGGGTTGCTGTTGGTGCGTTAACCACTTCATGGGACATCCGGCCCATCACATGGCACGATGTAGGTACCCCTCCTCAGGAGTCGCTGCGATGCAATCAGAAGACACGACCCGGCCCGGACTCGAAATTGCCACCCTGGCGGGCGGTTGCTTTTGGTGCCTGGAAGCCGTCTACGACGAATTGCGCGGCGTTGAGCACGTGCAATCTGGTTACATGGGCGGCCAATCCGCGAATCCCAGCTACGAAGAAGTCTGCGGCGGTCGTTCTGGCCACGCGGAAGTCGTACAAGTTGCATTCGACCCCGCAGTCCTCTCGTTTTCTGAACTGCTCGAAGTCTTCTTCGCAATCCACGATCCCACCACGCTCAACCGCCAGGGGCAGGATGTCGGCACGCAGTATCGCTCGGCGATTTTCTACCATTCGGCTGAGCAGGAATCCGCCGCGAGGAAGGCGATTTCGGAACTCACTGAGAAGAACGATTTCCCGGCGCCGATCGTCACCGAAGTAACCGCCGCGGCGCCGTTCTACAAGGCTGAGTCGTTTCACGACGACTACTTCCTGAACAACACCAATCAGCCCTATTGCCAGTTCGTTGTCGCTCCGAAGGTTGCGAAGTTCCGCAAGCTCTTCAGCGAAAGCCGAAAGTCGGAAGCGCGCGCCTAAAACCTAGCTCCCCATCGCACGCCAGAAACCCGCCGAACGGCGGGTTTTGTGCGCCGCCTTGGCACGCGTCAGCCGCTCAGGCTGTCACAGCCAGCCGCGAGCTGTCTCCAATTGGCTTGCGTCTGAGCAGCAGTGCCGGGATAGTCCGGGAACGAAGTGGGTTCGAATCTGCGTTTTAGGTGCCCCCAAAATGCCACGCCCCAAATACGGTCTCGGACAGGGCCTCGAAGCTCTTGTCTCCTCACGCCAGCGCCCCAACGGCTGGCCCGAATCGGAGTTGCTCGCCCACCACGCTGAACCTTCCGTCGCGGCCACCGCGGACCTCACGTCCTGGGAATATGCCGTGCTCACACGGCTGCGACGCCAGAACAAGCGTAAGCGCAAGCTTATACTCCGACTCTCGCACCCACAGATGAGCGTTAAACCGCGCCAACAACGCATTCGCGGCGTCAGCCTTTGGACGGCCCTTGGGATGCTTGGCGCGGACGGCTGGGAACTTGTCGGCGTGCATAAGCGCGCGTTTCTACTTAAGCGAGCTTGCATTGCGTAGCCCGCCGGAACATGCATCCGCGCCGTTTCGGTACGATGTCATCCGAGGAGAGGCTGCCCATGGCCCCACAGAGTTGGAAAAAGACACTGCGGTGCGACACCTCTACGAAGCGGTCCTTGCCGCCTGGAATCGCCGCGATGTGAACGGCGCCCATGAGGTCGAGGCGCACCTCGCCCCAATTTTCGCCGACCATCCAACGCCCGCCTACGTGGGCCTCGTCGAAGAACTGCGGTCGCTATCGCCGGATATCATGTTGCTGCGAGCCGTCTCCGGCCTCGTGCCGCCCACCCAGGACGACATCGTGCCAGCACTCAACGCGATCCAAACGCTCGTCGCGGCGAGACGGGGAAATACCTGGCAAGTCGAGATGTTCCACAACACATCCGCTCAATTCCACGGCCGCCCCGACCTCGCGGACGCCCTCACCGCGAAGCTTCGCGAAGCGTTGGTCACCTCGAAAGCCTAGTTAGGCCTCCTGCCAGCGCAGCTCCCACAAGACCGCGTTCGCATCCTTTTGGGAACCGCCTGCGAACGCTTGTGGCGGGCCACCACGCGTTACCGGGTGGAGACTAGCCGGCTAACGCTCTCAGCCTCGATACAACCTTCGGAAGCACGTCCAATACCTGGTCGATCTGCTCGTCCGTGTTCTCGATTCCGAGAGTCAGTAGCAGGGATGCGTGGGCGAGATCTGCATCGATACCCATCGCCGTGAGGACGTGCGAGGGCTCCAGAGCACCGGTGGTGCAGGCGCTGCCAGAACTCGCGGCGATACCCGCCATGTCCAGGGCCAGCAGGACGCTTTCACCCTCAACATTCCGGAAGCAGCAACTGAAGCTGTTCGCAAGGCGACCCTGGGGGTCTTCCGGCCCCGTGATCACCGTATCCGGCACGCGCTCGGGCACCCCAAAAAGCAGGCGATCGCGCAGCCGCCGGATGTGTGCGTTGCGCGTCTCTCGTTCGTCCCACGCCAGTTGCATAGCCGTTGCCAGCCCCGCTATGCCTGCGAGATTCTCAGTTCCGGCCCGCCGTTCCCTCTCCTGGCTGCCGCCAAGGAGCATGGGCTGCCAGGGCGTGCGGTTCTTAACGTACAGCAGACCGACGCCTTTCGGCCCATAGAGCTTGTGGCCGGCAATACTCAGCAAGTCGACCCCAAGCGTGGACGGCGTTATGTCGATCGCACCGGCCGCCTGCACCGCGTCGGTGTGCACCACGACGCGCGAATTCTTCGCTTTTGCGATGCGCGAAATGTCGGCGATCGGCTGGACAGTGCCTACCTCGTTATTCGCTGTCATGACGCTGACGAGCGTCGTCTCAGGGCCGACGGCCGCTTCCAGCGCCTCCAGGTCCAGCCTGCCATCGCGATCCACGGGCAGATAGGTAGCGCGAAAGCCCTCTCGTTCGAGCTGTTCGAAGGCGTGCAACACCGCGTGATGTTCAATCTGGCTGGTCACAATGTGATTGCCGCGCCCGCGTTCGCGTTGGGCGAACGCCGCACCCCGGATCGCCGCGTTGTCGGATTCGGTGCCGCCGCTGGTAAAGACGATCTCCTTGGGCGCGGCGCCAAGCAAGTCCGCGACCAGCTTCCGCACCGAATCGAGCGCCCGGTGGGCCTCCTGCCCTTCAATGTAGATGCTCGAAGCGTTGCCCCAATATTTCGTGAGCATCGGCAGCATCGCTTCAATCACACGCGGGTCGGGCGCGGTGGTGGCGGCGTGGTCAAGGTAAATACGATCCATCGTTCTTCCAGCGTACGCAGTCGCGGGGCGTCCCGCCACGCCGCACGGTCCGCGGGGTGTGTGCACCTCGCGTCGCGTGATCCGCTATACTTTTCGTAGCGACGTGCAGGGCGACGCCCTCGCGATGCGTGATTTCGCCAGAACACCAATGTGGAGGCACATTCAAATGACCACCGAAGCCGAGGCCCCAGTAGTCCTCGTAAACATCACCGATAAGGCCGCCGAAAAGGCCATCGCCCTGCTCACCGCCCGTGAGCTCCCGGAAGGCGCCCTCCGCGTCTTCGTTGCCGGCGGAGGTTGCAGCGGCTACCAGTACGGCATGGCCCTCGCCCGTTCAGCTGAAGAAGACGACATCGTCATCGAACAGCTCGGCGTCCGCATCCTGATCGACCCGGAAAGCGCCCAGTACCTCTCAGGCGCCGAGATCGACTACGTGGACGACATCATGAAGAGCGGCTTCAGCATCTTCAACCCCAACGCGACCAAGGGTTGCGCCTGTGGTTCCAGCTTCCAGACCGCTGACGGCAGCGGCGAGGCGCGCGCCTGCCACTAAGCGTTCGTTTCGAACATACCGAAACCGGGGCCACTTTCGTGGTCCCGGTTTTTGCGTTTGTCAGGAACCTGGGCCGGCCCGCCTAGAACAGGTTGCGCATCAGGTCGATCTCGCTCGTCAGGAAGACCATTGAGGAGCGCGTCGCGGCACGTAGCCGGCCGAATTCCGCGTCAGTCACGGCCATCTCGTCAAACTTTTCTAGCTCGGACAGCGAGTCGAATTCGGCCACGATGGCGACGCCGCTGGTCGCGCCTGTCATCGCCGACCAGACGCTCGTCTGCGCGTCGATTCCGCGCTGCTTCTGGTAGTCGAGCGCGAGCGAAATGGACATCACGAATTCGCGATGGTGGCCGGCCTGGACGTCTCCCATGAGCGTGCGCATGTAACGGCGGGGCTCAGTCGCCTCTTCGCTCGAGATCAGCCCTTCGGAGTGATACGAGAGGCGGTGGATCGCTACTTCCGAAGCGTCGTAGACCATCTCCTTGCTGACCGCTGAACGAAGGTGCGCAAAGGCCGCGTCTTCGGCGGCGAGGGCGGTGAACTTCTCGAGGTCTTCCAGGGTGTTGAAGTCGCTGGCAATCAAGACCGAATTCGATTGGCCCGTCATCGCGCCCCAAACGGTTGTTCGGGCGCGGAGGCCGCGATCCTGCTGATAGGCGTTGGAGTCTTTCAAGGCCTCCAGGAATGCCTTGGTCCGGCCCTGGGCGATGATCCCGGTGAGGATGCGGCGGTACATGGAAGCTCCTGGGCCGCGGCCCGGCGTGTTCGCCGGGTGGCGTCGGCAGTTTAGCAGAGAGGCGCCGCCCCTCGCGCGTTCATTCCCGCCCGAGGTACCCCAATCGGCCCAGGTGGCGCCGCAATCGTACAACCCGCCAGACGGCCTCACGCACGCCGAGGCCTGCATCCTGGTTCGGCAATTCCGTTTGGAGTGCGACGACTATCGCGTCCAGAGAGTCTGCCACTTCGAGCAGCAATGCCCTCAGTTCGGCCATGTCGTCCGGTTTCTGTTCGGTCATCGGATCCAGTCTGTAGGGCCCCTCGAGACGGAAACAGGGCACAGAAGGTGACAGTCCGGGGGCAGTTAGGGAATACCCTTTCCCCTCCGCGTGCAGGTAAAGTGAAGCACATCGGACGAGGAATCTCCCAGCGGAGGCGAGATGGCAAACCAAAAGTTCAACGAAGACGATACCCAGTTGGAGCGCCGGCTAAACCTTCAGCGCCTGCTGCACGAATCGCCCGGCGGGCTGCGCGCTTCCGAGCTCGCTTCGCGCCTGGTGTGCTCCACGCGCACGGTGCAACGAGACATCGATTACTTTCGCGCGCAACTCGAAGAGTCCGGGGCCATCGATCCGTTACAACCAGACCACGACCGCTACCGCCTTCGCCCTGGCGAGTTCCCGATTCCGATCCTGAAACTGAACAAACATGAGGCACGCGCGCTGCTCTTCTCCTTGCGCCTGCTTTCGCAGAGCAGCACCGAACAGGACGCGGATACCTCCACCCTTCTCGACAAGCTCGCCGCCGTTTTCCCGGGTCCGCTGGCCGAACAGATCCGCTTCACGCGCCAATCGCTCGAGGATCGACCGAAGCGTAAGTCACAGACCGACTGTCTGCGCATGCTTTCGGACGCCTGGATGAGCGAGAGCGTGGTCTGCGTGCGCTACCGCGCCGTCGGCAAGGCACAGGCTTCGATGGTCTGTTTCGAACCGTACTTGCTGGAACCAAGCGCAAGCACCGGCGCGACGTACGTCATCGGCTACAACCACACCGCCGGCCACCTCGCGACGTTCAAACTTGACCGCGTCGAGCGTGTCGAAAAGCACCACAAGATGCTCTGCTCGAACGGCCTTGAGAAGCACCCGGAGGTCTCGCGCGAAGCCTCGGTCGCCTTGATGTCCGCTATGTCTCGCAGTTGGAGCGGTGTAGTCCTCGCGGACACCGAGTTCCACGCCACCGTCGAGTTTTCTGGTGACGCCGCCGTGCGGGCGAAAGAATCACGCTGGCATCCGGACGCCGTGTTCGCCGACCTCGGCGACGGGCGAATCCGCATGGAGATCCGGCTCCCGGCACTGTTCGATTTTCTTCCGTGGGTGCTCTCGTGGGGCAACGGCGCCACAGTCATCGCGCCGCCTGAACTGGTGGAGATGGTCCGAGCGCGCGTCTAGCATGCGGGTTGACCGCCGTTCGCCCCGTGGCCACCATGGGGCTACATCCAATTCCCGGGAGACTACCGTGCGGACTATCGGCGTTCGGCAACTGAAGAACGAAGCGACCCAGATCGTGCGCGCCGTGCGCGACGAACACCAGCAGTACGTGATCACCGTAAACGGCACACCCGTGGCCACCCTGCGCCCCTACTCAGACCGCGACATCGCTGGTCTCCACCGCACGCAAGCGTCCGCTGAATTTGCAGCCATCGACCGGCTCGCGGCGGAAGTAGGCGGAGCCTGGAAAGCGGGCGAAACGCCATCGCCGGGGAGCCGGGAGTGAGCACCGTCCATTGCAGTGTCTTTGTCGCCCTCTTCAACGCCTCTGACCCGGCGCACAACCACGCCGCCACCTGGCTGCGAGATGCCATTGCCGATGCTGAACCGTTGCGCGCGCCGGTGACGGTGCTGGCGGAGGTCGCGGCGCTGGTGAGCATAGGCACGGGAGACAAGCAGATGGGCCGGGACGTGGCCGCCCAGATTCGGCACTCGGCGCTGTTCGAACTGCTGCCCGTGGCTCTTCCCCTGGCGGAGCGCGCCGCGGCCATCGCCGCCGAACACCGCTTTAGCGGGGCCGATTCGCTCTACTTCGCGGTGGCCGAAACGCTTGCAGACCGGTTCATCACGCTCGATGCGGACCACCTGGCTCGCGGCAATGCGCTGATCGAAACCACCCCGCCACGCGCCCTCTAGTTCAGCGGAAGAGGTCACGCTCGCTTTCGCGGATTACCGAGCGCATCGTCGCGGTTTCATCCGGCTCCCAGGCGACGCCGCGGATGACCCCGACCGGCACACGGCTGAGGTTGCCTTTGACAAGCTCCGCCGCGCCGGCCAGCTCGTCCGCGGTACAAACCGCTTGCACACGGAACTCGTGTCCATGGGGGTCGAACTGCCCGATGTAGCTGAGCACCGGCTGCATCCCGGCGATGCCGATCGCGATGTCGGTCTGGGCCTCGCGCCACGGCCGCCCAAAGGTGTCGGAAATGATCACCACAGCGTCCACGCCGCGCGCCGCAAAGGCCTTGCGAATCCCGGCCGCGCTGGCGTCTGGGTCGGCGGGAAGCAGCACTGCCAGGCCATGCCCGCCGGAACTCGACTGGTCGACGCCGCTATTCGCACAAACGAATCCGTGGTGGGTCTCCGTAATCAGCACGGGCCCCACCTGCCTCACGACTCTCCTGGCCTGGCGAAACACCAACTCGATGACCGCGGGCTCCTTCTCCCACTTCTCGGCGTACTGCTGCACAAACGGCGAGACCTCGACGGTGTCCAACCGTACAACCTGACCCTCAGCCTTCGAGACGATCTTTGAGGTCACCACCACGACGTCCCCGCTCTCAATCGGCGTGCCCGCTGCGGCTGCTGCATCAAGGACCAACTCGCCGAGGTTGGAGCCCTTAGCGATCTCTGGCAAGCCCGGCACTCCGAAAATCTGTAGGCCGGGCATCAGTTCACCTTCCGTTCGCGCTCGGCGCCATCCAGGAAATCGAGGACAACGTCGGCCGAGCGGGCGGCATCGTGCTGCCAGAAATTGTGGCCATCGCCGTCCATCATTTCCAGCCGGGCGCGCGGGACGGCTTCCTTCAGCGTGCGCGCGTTGTCAGGCGGCACAAGGCGGTCCTTCGTCCCGTGCTGAATGAGCACCGGCCAGTTGTATTCGTTGAGCGCGGGGTTCGGGTCGCCTGCAGCAACAGTTGCCTGGAGCTGGAACTGATACGTCCGTGGCGGGGTCGGATACTTTAGTCCGTCTTCAAACTTCTCGACCAGCACTGAATCGTTCGCCGCGATCCACGCTTCTGGGTGGATAATCGGCCAGGCGCCCCGCGCCGAATCGATCAGCGGCTTCGTGCGGTCCCAAAAGAGGGCCGCGTTCAGGTCTTCCTGCGTCGCCGAAATGCCATTCGGCGGGCAGAGCAGGCTCAACGTCCGCAATCGGTCCCCGCCGCGCTCTTTCGCATAGTGCCGGGCGATAGCCGTCCCCAGCGAGCATCCCAGAAGGTGGAACGTGTCGAGTCCGAGGTCATCGACCACAACCTCGATGTCGCCGGTCATGTCGGACATCGTCCACGCCGCCTCGGGCTTATCGCTGAAACCCGTGCCGCGGTTGTCGATCACCACAAGGTTGTAGTGCTTGGCGAGTAGACCGGGAAAGGCGCCCCACCAGTCCCGGCTGTTCCCACCGATGCCGTAGATCATCACCACCGGCGGGCCGCTGCTGATGCTGTCGTACCAGATGGTGCAATCGCCGTTCTTCACCGTGGGCATGGCTAGAGCCCAACGATCTTGATGCTGGTATGCGTCTTGTACTTGCGGTTCAAGTTAATCAGCAGCGAAGTGATCATCTCGACATAGCGGCTCTGGCTGAGGCCGCCCGCGTCAACCCCTCGCACGCCATCAATTTCGTTCGCGAGGCCGATGATCACCTGCTTGGCCTCGGCATCCTTGCCGCAGACCAGCACGTCGCAGTCAACAGCGTGGCCAAGCTCCATCAGCTTTTCGGCACTCATGTTCTGGAAGGCGGAGACCACGGTGGCGTTCGGCAACTGGGCCGCCGCTTCCTGGGCCGCGCTCTTCCCCTCGACGTTGACCGCCACTGCGCCAATGCCCTGCACGAAGTCCAGCGGCGCCACCACGTTGCAGACGATCTTGCCATCGAGCCGGGGGCCAAGCGCCTCCAGCGTGTCCTTCTGCCCGGCGTACGGGAACGTCAAGAAGACCACCTGTGCGCTGGCCAACACGTCAGCGTTCGCGCCGCCGGAGGCCTTCGCCCCGGGGACAGCGTCGCGTACCTTGTGCGCGCCCTCTTCGCCGCGCTCGGTCGAGCGCGACCCGATGGCCACTTCGTGCCCGGCGTGGGCAAAACGGATAGCGAGTCCCAGACCCTCCGGCCCGGTACCCCCAATAAAAGCGAGATTCATACAAGACCTCAAATGTGCGAAGTCGCCCACGGCACGGATCCGCGAACGCGATCTGATGAGTGTGTCTGCAAGTCTATCCCGCAGCCCTCCCGCCGCGCGAACGCCACAATTTCGCCGCGGCGCGTTGCCCGCCCCTAAGGGAGCCGCCGCGAATGGCGTAACTAAAGAGGAGAGGGTGCTTGTACAGCGGGCTAAAACCAGACCGGGCTGGCACCCATCATGTATAGGCGCGCTTACGTCGCCGTCCGGCGGCCCTCGTCTCGTCTGCTATACTCGAAAAAAGAGACGGCGGAAGCTCCCCGCACCCGCCGAACCGGAGTCCACTATTGTATTCACGCTGGCTTCGTAACAGTTTTATCTACCTGTTGATTCTGGTGGCGGTCGTCGCGATCGTTTTCGCATTCTTCAACAGCGGCGAAGAGCATCCAACCATCGCCTTCGGCCAGGTCGTCTCGGACGTTAAGGCCAACCAGGTACAGAAGATCGAGGTCGATAACCGCGATCTCACGGTCACCTACTCGAACAAGGATGCCAACAACAAGCCCGTCATCAAGAGCGCCAAGATCGGTCCAAACACTGACCTTGAAAAGCTCCTCGTCGATGAGCAAGTGCTCCTGAGTAAGACTCCGGACAAGCCCTCCGTGGACCTGCAATATAAAGAGGGTGGCGGCTTCGGGCCGTGGCTCGGACTCCTCCTCAATATCCTGCCGTTCCTGCTGTTCGGTCTCTTCCTCCTTCTCATCATGCGCCAGGCGCAAGGTTCAAACTCGCAAGCGATGAGCTTTGGCAAGAGCCGCGCGCGTCTCTTCACGGGCAGCAAGGTCACCGTCACCTTCGGCGACGTCGCCGGCGTGGACGAAGCGAAAGAGGAGCTCGCCGAAGTCGTCGAGTTCCTCAAATATCCGGAGAAGTTCGCGGCCCTCGGTGCCCGCATCCCTAAGGGTGTGCTGCTTGTAGGCCCTCCCGGCACCGGCAAAACGCTCCTTTCGCGGGCCGTCGCGGGCGAAGCGGGTGTGCCCTTCTTCAGCATCTCCGGTTCTGAATTCGTCGAGATGTTCGTCGGCGTCGGCGCCAGCCGCGTCCGCGACCTCTTCGACCAGGCAAAAAAGAACGCCCCCTGCATCGTCTTCGTCGACGAAATCGACGCCGTCGGTCGCCAGCGTGGCGCCGGTCTCGGCGGTTCGCATGATGAGCGCGAGCAGACCCTCAACCAAATCCTGGTGGAGATGGACGGCTTCGACACTGGTACCAACGTGATCGTCATCGCCGCTACCAACCGCCCGGACATTCGTGACCCCGCACTCCTTCGCCCCGGCCGCTTCGACCGCAAGGTCATCCTCGATGCGCCGGACGTGAAGGGCCGCGAAGCGATCCTCCAGGTCCACTCCAAGGGCAAACCGATCGCCGACGATGTGACGATCGGTACACTCGCGAAGTCCACACCGGGCTTCAGCGGCGCCGACCTCGCGAACCTCGTCAACGAGGCAGCGATCTTGGCCGCCCGGCGCAACAAGAAGATCATCACGATGAACGAGTTCGAGGAGGCCGTTGACCGCGTCATCGCCGGCCCCGAGCGCAAGAGCCGGGTGATGAGCCCCCACGAAAAGAGACTCACGGCGTACCACGAAGGCGGCCACACAGTTGTCGGTCACTTCATGGAACACCACGACCCGCCGCACAAAGTAACGATCGTTTCGCGCGGTATGGCCGGCGGCTACACCCGCTTCCTGCCGGACGAAGAATCGCACTACCGCACCCGCAGCATGTTCCGCGACCAGCTCTGCACGGCCCTCGGTGGCCACGCAGCCGAGGAACTGATCTTCGGCGAAGCCTCCACTGGCCCATCGAACGACATCGAGCAGGTAACGCGCATCGCCCGCGCCATGGTCACCCGCTGGGGCATGAGTGAACGGCTTGGGCCACGAACCTTCGGCAAGACCGACGAGATGATCTTCCTTGGCCGCGAGATCTCAGAGACTCGCAACTACAGTGAGAAGATCGCCGAAGAGATCGACGACGAAGTGCGCCGCCTGATCGAAGATGCCCAGGAACGCGCCCGCAACGTCCTGCGCGACCACCGCGAACTGCTCGACAAGCTGGCGGTTGTCCTGCTTGAAGTAGAAACGCTGGAAGGCACGACGCTCACGCGCCTGCTAAACAGCGACCCGAAGGACCCGTGGCCGCCGGCCGACTTGCAGAAGCCCGACGAAGAAGCCCCGGCCAATCCGCCGACGACTGAAGAACGAAGGCCCACCTTCGAACCGAAGCCAACCGGTGGGCTCGCCTGGGAAGGCGGCACGCAGAGCCGCACGGACGGCGGCTCGGTGTAAACCCGGCAACCGAAGGGGAGGTTCGCCTCGGATTGACTAAACTCGTGGACGGTGCCTACACTCAAGGTACCGTCCACGGTATTTCTGGAGAGTTATATGGAAGCGATCGTGCGCGCCGATGGGCGACAGTTGCGCCTCGTTGAGGGGCAGGAATTCGAAATGGGCCACGTTGCGGGGGAACCGGGTGATACCGTGACCTTCGACGTGATGATGGTTTTGGATGGTGAAAACGTCACCATCGGTACGCCCCTGGTGGCCGGTGCCTCAGTTCGCGCACGAATCGAGCAGCACGGAAAGGCCCCGAAGATCCGTTTCATGAAGTACAAGAACAAGGTCCGCTACCGTCGAATCTTCGGTCACCGCCAACACGTGACTCGATTGGTCGTCGAAGCGATTACGAAGGGTTAGCTCCAATGGCACACAAAAAAGGCGTAAGCAGCTCGAAAAACGGCCGCGATAGCCAAAGCCAGCGGCTTGGGGTGAAGCACTTCGACGGCGAAGTGGTCAAGCCCGGTTCAATCATCATGCGCCAGCGCGGCACGCGCTTTCACCCCGGTGAAAACGTTGGCCTCGGACGCGACTACACCATCTATTCGTTGATCGACGGGCACGTCAAGTTCCAGCCGTTCGCCAAAGGCCGCCGAAAGAAGATCAGCGTCTTCCCCGCGGCAGCCGCAGTTTAAGGAGTCCAGGGTGAAGGAATCTATCCACCCCAAATACGAAGAAGCCACCATCCATTGCGCTTGCGGCAATGAGATCCAGACGCGTTCCACCAAGCTGACCGCCATGCATTTGGACGTCTGCAACGTGTGTCACCCGTTTTTTACGGGCGAGCAGCGCATTATCGATACCGCGGGCCGCGTTGAACGTTTCAACCGCCGCTACGCAAAGCCGGCCAGCAACTAAGCTGCCGCCAAACGAAATACCAGAGGGGGCCTGAACAAGGCCCCCTCTTCTGTTATGAGGCAACATCCATGACCAGACCCCCCGAAGGCCCGGCAAACGTCTACTACGGCGGCCAGGCCGTGATGGAAGGCGTCATGATCCGCGGGCCCGAGCACCTGGCCGTCGCCGTGCGGCATCCGAAGGGTCACATTGTCATCCACTCCGAAAAGCTTGGCGGCCTTTACACCGGCCGCGCGCGCACCATTCCGCTGCTTCGCGGCGTCATCGTCCTCTGGGAGACCATGGCCCTCGGGATGCGCGCCCTCAACTTCTCTTCCCGAGTCGCCTTCGATGACGGAGAACAGGAAGGCGAAGCGGAGTTCCCGGAGAAGGTCTTCTGGGGCACCATGGCGGTCGCCCTGCTCTTTGTGGTGGGAATCTTCTTTGCCGGCCCAATCCTGCTTGCGAACCTCCTCGAGGCGTTCGACGCCAGCCGGTTCGTCATAGTCGCCGTCGAAGGGGTGCTGCGGCTCGGGCTATTCGTCGGTTACATCTGGCTGATCGGCATGGTCCCGGATATCCGGCGCGTATTTCAGTACCACGGCGCCGAACACATGACCATCCACGCCTACGAAGCGCGCCGTCCGCTAACCACCGCGAACGTACGGGATTTTCCGAAGGAACACACGCGCTGTGGCACCAGCTTCCTGCTCGTGGTGGTCTTCGTCGCGCTCATAACGTTCTTTATCTTCGATTTGCTCGTGGACGAGGGCGTCCTCATCCGAACGGCTTCCCGCATCGTCTTCATGCCGCTGGTGGCGGGCATCGCCTATGAAATCCTGCGCATCGGTGCGCGGTTCGGGGGCAACGTCTTTGTGCATGCCATGTTCGTGCCCAACATTGCCCTCCAGGCATTGACCACCAAAGTGCCGGACGACAGCCAGATCGAAGTGGCGATCGCCTCCTTCACGGCGGTGCTCAACCACGCGGGCCTGGATGCCACGGCGCACCTGGCCGAGCACACCAAGGCATTAATGGAAGCGCCGCCGCTGGACTGAGCGGGCGTCAGCGGTCGGCGAGCAGGAGTAGGTCGAGCCCCTTGTGCTGCTGAAAAGCCCGGTCCGTGGTAACCAATTGGTAGCCGCCGGCAATCGCGAAGGCGGCCAGGTACGCGTCCATCCACAGCTTCGGCGAGGCAGAACGCCGGCTGGCCAACCGTTCCCAATGAGTTTCGAGGCCGGGCGGTTCTTCAACGAAAGCGATGCGCTCGTTCGCCAGCAGATCGTGGTACGCGGACCACGCCTGGGCATTCGACCTGGCGCGGCTCCCGTACGGAGTGAAGATCGCGTTGGTCGTTAACAGCCGTAGATCGATTGTTGGGTCGCCCGACAGACCAATGTGCCGCCAGGTTCGTCGCGTCCCGCTAGCCATCCCTCGGCGGCCTCGTGAAATTCGTGGTTATCGATCATCAAAGCGACCCACACGTTAGTGTCGACCAGGATCACTTGTACCAGTCCACTTCCTGTTGGAGCAGAATCTCGGCGATGCGCTCAGCCGTTATCTCTTCCGAAGGGTCAGCGCGCCGAGTGGTGTGGATAATTGGCAACCGCGTCTTAGGATCTAGCGTGTAGCCCGGGCCGTCGTCGGCCTCATCGTCGGCAGGCCCGGTCGGCGCTGCCAGCCCCTTTCGCAGTAGCTCGGCAACGGCGTCTTTTAGCTTCTGGCCGTCGTAGAGGGCGCGGAGCTTGATCTCCTTCACGAGCGCGTCGGGCAGATCGATCGTTGTCTTCATGCACCCAGTTACCGGTTTGCCAGTTAGCTTGCTATCCACCATTCGGAAATCTTCACGCTCGTCGCCTAGAGAAATCAGAACGAACGTTCTATTCTAATAGATCCATGGACACCGGCTGCCTGCTCATCCCCAACTTCCCGATTGCCATCGCCCGGCGCGATAACCCCCAACTGCGCGGGTGGGCGGTAGTGGTGGGCGGCTCCCCCGAAGAGCATGCTGCCGTCACCGCCTGTTCAGAAGAGGCCGCAGATGCTGGCGTCACGGTGGGCACAACACTGCGGCGGGCGTTGGCACTCTGCCCCACGGCCGTCTTCCTCCCTCTGCGCGATGCCGAAGTCCACGCCGAAGCCTCCCGTCTCGTGGACCTTCTTCAGCTGTATAGCCCAACCATCGAAGCAATTGCGCCGGGGCACATCCATGCCGACCTTCGCGGCCTGGCCCGGATGACGGGGATGGATGAACTGGCGTATCTCGAGGACCTGCACGAAGCCGCCTGTTCGGCGAGCGGGCTGGTGGTGCAGTTCGGGGCTGCAGAAACGGTCTTTGCCGCACACGCCGCCGCCTGCACGGCTGCTGGCGGCGGCCTCATGACGGTCTACCCGGGCGATGTCAGGATCTTTCTCGCAGGCCTGCCGATCGATGTCCTCCCGGTGCCTCCGCAGATGCACGAACGGCTGCGCCTTTTCGGACTGGAGCGCCTTGCGCAGGTGGCTGCCCTGCCATTTTCGGCCATACAGGCGCAGTTCGGTCGCGAAGGCGCACACGCCTGGGCGCTCGCCAACGGCCGCGATAGTTCAGTCGTCGTTGCGAAGCGCGAAGAACTGCGCATCAGCGATGAGCTGGACCTGCCCGCGCCAACCTCGCTCTCCGGCCCATTGATCGCAGGCACACAGATGCTGCTGCAACGCACCCTCGCCCACAAGGAACTGCGCGGCCAATCGCGGCGCAGGCTCGATTGGCGGCTCGGCCTCGAAAGCGGCGAGCAGATCACCCGGCGATTCGTCTTTCGCGAACCGACGAACGACCCCGCGCGCATGCTCTTTGTGGTCAAGAACAAGATCGAACGGCTGCAGCTGCCGTCAGCGGCCGTCTCGCTTGGACTCACGCTTTCCGGGCTGTGCAGCGAATACGGCCACCAGGCGAATCTCTGGCAGACCGGCCCACGCCGCCGCAAGGAACTGCTGGATGCCATCGAACAACTCAACGCGCGCGAAGGCGAGCCCCAGGTCTTCCAAATTGTGGAGGTGCAGCCATGGTCAAGAATCCCGGAACGCCAACTGGCCCTGGTGGCCTACGGCGGCTGAATCAGCCGATGCCCGCGGCCGTTGACGCCAACGCTCGCGGCGAGCCAACCGCCATGCTCTCACAGGGCAGGTATCTCCCCGTGCATGCGATTCACGATAGCTGGCGGATCGACGACGAGTGGTGGCGAGAAGAGGTTGCCCGCCGCTACTTCACG
>JBBQGT010000057.1:0-20281 GCA_038323265.1 Tepidiformales bacterium | reverse complement strand
CTATTTCGAAGGCACGCTTGGGCGTCCGGTGGACCCGAACGTGCCCGGTGACATCGAATCGGTGGTGAAGCGCGGCGGGGCGATCGTGGGGACGCCGGACGACGCTATCGAAGCGATTGAGCGGCTGCTGGACATGTCGGGTGGCTTTGGGGGGCTGCTTGGGCTGGCGCACGAATGGACGACGTGGGAGAAGACGAAGCACAGCTTCGAGCTCTGGGCGCGCTACGTTGCGCCGAGATTCCAGGGTCAGTTCGACCGAATTAGCGACAGCCAGAAGTATGTGGCCGACCATCGAGGGACGATCTTTGGACCGAACGCAGCGGCTATTGGCAAGGCGTTTGTGGACGCGGGTGTCGAGTTCCCGCCGGAGATCCTGGCACGGATGCAGCGCGGACGTACGTAATTTGAACCGTGGAGACATGGGTTCTAGAGAGACTGTTGGAGTGCCTCGAACGGCAAGGTTTCGCCTGCGTTGGCCGGCAGGCTCCTAGACGATCTGCAGTTGGAGGGCCGGATTGCGCCTTTCGACGACGTTTTCGAGGCGGCCGCGGACGGCGCTGTCCAGCGCTTCGCTGCCGGTGGGGACGACGTAGAGGTTGCGGGTGCGGACGGCTTCGAAGACCAGTTCGCCAATCTCTGCGGGCTGCATCATGGTGTTGCGCATGCCCTGGAGCATGGCGCGGCGGGCCTCGGCGTCCGGGGTTGGCTCTACATTCGGCTGGCCGTATTCCGCCTGCCGGTTGCGCCCGGAATCGTAGATGTTGGTGTTGACGAAGCCTGGGCAGAGGACGGATACGCTGATGTCATGGCCGGCGCGGCCAAGTTCGTAGTAAAGCTGCTCGGAGAGAGCGACGACGCCGAACTTGGCGACGGTGTAGGGTCCGCCGACGGCCCCGCTGACAAGCCCAGCGACCGAAGCAGTGTTAACGACGTGGGCTTCCTGGCCGCTGGCGATCATCCGCGGGACGAAGCTACGAACGCCATGAACGACGCTCCAGAGGTCGACATCGATAACCCAGCGCCAGTCTTCGAGCGAAAGTTCCCACATGGCGCCCGTGCTGCCGCCGACGCCCGCGTTGTTACAAAGGATGTTGACGGCGCCGAAGTGGCGATAGGCCGCCTCGGCGAGAGATTCGACGTCTTCGGCGTTGGCCACATCGGTGCGGTGGGGGAGGACTTTTACGCCTTTGGCAGCGATGGCGGCCTCGGCCATGGCAAGCGGCTCGGCTTCTATGTCGCCGATGACGATGTTCATGCCGGCCTCAGCGAAGCGTTGGGCCATGGCGAGCCCGAGACCGCTTGCGCCGCCAGTAACTACCGCAACCTTGCCTTCGAACGATTCCATTGCTACGAACCTCCCGATTGGAGGGCGAGTATAACGAGGGCGGCGGGAAGGCGCGCAACGTGGCGAGGACGCGAGACCCCCGTCCGAGAGAGCGTGGGTCTGCAAGGCGCGGACTGCTACGGTGGTTAGGATGTTTGCCGAGCCGCCGGCCCTGGAACTCGCATCTGTTAGCGGCACGGTGACCGCCCTTAGGTGGGTCCTTGTAGGCGCTATTTTCGCCTTTCTGGTGTACCAGGAACGGCACCGCGTGGCATGGCTACCGTTTGGGCAGGAGTTGGCAATCGCCGTTGCGGCATATTTTTTGTATTTCGGAGTGCGCGGGTTAACACAGGGCGGGGTGTCTGTGGCCACAGAGCACGCCTGGGACCTTGTTGCTCTGGAAGAGCGCATCGGGCTCTTGCGCGAGGCAGACATGCAAACGCTGATTGTCGATCGTCGCTGGGCCGAGAATGTCGTGAACTGGATTTACATCTGGGGACACTGGCCCGTGATTGTGGTGACGGCGATCTGGCTGTATCTCCACCATCCGACGATGTACCTGAGGACGCGGGACGCGTTCATCGTTTCTGGCGCCATTGGGCTTGTGATTTTTGCCTTCTATCCGGTGGCGCCGCCAAGGTTGATCGACGCTGGGCTTGTGGACACGGTGACGTTGCATTCTCACGCCTACCGGGTCCTCCAGCCGCCAGCGTTGGTGAATCAATACGCGGCGATGCCCAGCCTGCACTTCGGTTGGAACCTGCTGATCGGCTTCATGATTTTCTGGTGTGCCGCGAATCCGATTGGGAAGGCGTTTGGCGTGCTTCTGCCGGTTCTGATGCTTTCGGCCGTGATTCTGACGGGGAACCACCTCATCGTGGACACGATAGCGGGGGGACGCTCGCCATGGGTGCACTTGGGGCGGTGACGTGGGTTGATCGGCGCCGGGCCGCACGGGTCGCCAGACGGGTTCGCGCGTCGGACCCGGAGTCACGGGAGGCTATCCGTTGAGCGAACGAGTGTTGAGCATCGCGCATCGGGCCGCCAACGAACCGGAATTGTTGCGCGAAGCGTTCGCCGCTGGCGCGGACGTTGTGGAGGCCGATATCTGGCCGTATCGCGGGCAGCTGGAGGTGCGGCACCTGAAGACGATGGGACCCGTCCCGCTGCTCTGGGACAAGTGGAAGCTCGCTTCGGCGAGGGCGCCGAGACGGCTCATGGCGGAACTGCTTGAAGGGCTGCCGCAAGTCGTTGGCCTGATGCTGGACTTGAAGGGCCACGATCGGGGCGCCGCCGGCGTGGTCGCCGCAGCTTCGCGGAACCTTGGTGGAGGCGGTCGCCTTTACGTGTGTGCGAGGGATTGGGAGATGCTCGAGCCGTTCAGGGAGAGCGCGGCGACAATCGTTCACTCGGCGGGGAGGAACTCCGAGGTGGCGCGCCTTCTCCAGTTGCTGGAATCGGGGGACAGCACGGCCATTTCGATACACCAGAAGTTCCTCACGCGGGCGTTGGTCGAGCGCATCCGAACGCACGCTGAGATCCTGATGACCTGGCCCGTGAACGATGTTGGCCGGATGCGCGAACTGGTGGGCTGGGGCGTAAACGGGATCACGACGGACAGCCTGGCGGTCGTGCGGGCAATGCGCTCGCATGAAGGCGAGCACATAGCTCCGCCCGCGAATGACGACGGTGAGCGAGGCCGGTAGACTCCGGCCATGCCGTACGCGAACGTGAATGCCGCCCGGATTTTCTACGAACGGCACGGGGCCGGTGAGGACCTGATCCTGCTGCACGGTGCGGGTGGCAATCACCTTTCGTGGTGGCAGCAGGTCAGCGCCTTTTCGGGGCAGTACCGGTGCACGGTGTACGACGCCCGCGGTTGGGGGCTCTCGCGGGGGGAGATGGCTGTTGGGCGGTTTTCGCTAGGAACGGACCTCATCGCCCTGATGGATCACCTGGGGATCGAGCGGGCGCACGTTGTCGCGCAATCGATGGGCGGGAGAGCGGTGGCCGGGTTGACGCGGCTGGCGCCCGGCCGGGTGAAGTCGCTGGTGCTGTGCGGGACGACGGCGGGCTGCACGAATGACCGCGTACGCGAGTTGCAAGACGAACTGAAGGAAGAGCGCGGCGAAGGCGGCTTGCGGGAGCACGCGCTGGCGAAGCCGTTCGAAGCAGCGAACCCGGGACTGGCGCTTCTTTACCGCCAGATTAATGCGCTAAATCCAGCGCGGCCCAAGGGATTTCTGGGAAGGCCGCCCGCGACGTATCGCGGGAGCATGCATGAAGGCATTGGTGCGCTCGGCGTGCCGGTGCTCTTCCTGGTGGGAGAATACGACCTGATCACTTCGCCAACGATGATCCGCGAGGCACAGGGGCTCATACCCGGAGCGCGGTTCCACGAGATCAAGGGAGCCGGGCATTCGGCGTACTTCGAACGGGCGGAGGAGTGGAACGGCGTTGTGCGCGAGTTTCTCTCCGCGGTGCGTACGCCGAATCCCTAGCGTAAAAGTTGCCAGCGGGTGAATGTGCAGGTTATCGTCTAGCCCTTATGGCATTTCTTCTCCGCTGGTGGCAGTCGTTGCTTCACGCCCTTTCAAAGGGCGGCGGGAAAGAAGAGGGCTGGGTAGAGCCGGGGAACGAAATTACGCGGGCGATACTGACAGGTTCGGTCGACTGGCTGCCAGCGTTCGAGTTTTCTGGCGAGCAGTTGCTTGCGACGAGCGTTGCCGGGGAGCCGCGGCCTGCCGAAACAGTGGAGCCTGTGCTCGCCGACGTGCCAGATGTGGCCATCGAAGCACCAGTCGCCGCGCCGGAAGGCGCAGAGCCCGCCGCCCGAACGAAGAAAAAGCGCGGCCGCCGCGCAGCGTAGCGGTTCGGTATACTCGGCACATGGCGATTTACGAGTACTACTGTCCTACCTGCCGCGAAAAATTCGAAGAGCGCAAGCCGATGTCCCAGGCGGCGACCGCAACGAAGTGTGCGCAGGGTCATTCCGCGGACCGCACGGTCTCCGCCTTCGCAATGGCGCGCACTGGCGCAAGCGAAGATTTCGGTATGCCTTCGGGCGGCGGCGGGTGCTGCGGTGGCGGCGGCGGCTGCGCCTGTTCGAACTGAGCTAGCCCGCCGCTGACTCGTTCCCAGCCGCCCGGATCTGACCGTTGCCGTGCTGTGATTCGCGCGAGCTGTGCCGCGTACCAACTAAATAGGCGAGCGCCCCGCCGACGATGAGCGCCGCTTCGACGAGCGTGAGCGCGCCGATGATGTAGGTCGATTGCTGCCAGAACTTTTCCGGGAACATCTGGATCAGCCGGTCGCGCGAGGGATCGAGCCGCCAGAGATCGTTGTTGAAAACAAGTTGGTGGAACTTCGTCCAGGCGGCATCAAAACCGGTGATCGCGAAGATGCCGACGAAACCGAGGGCGGCGAATCCCACGCCGACGCCGATCAGGGCCTGCACCGCGAGCGTGCGGAGGGATTTTTCTCGGGCCCAGAGGTAGACGCACGTGACGTAGGTGATGACGACGGCCAGCGAGAACTCGTTGAGACGGTAGACGAAGCCCATGAGCGTCTTCACGTCTTTCATATGGGCGATTTCGCGTTCGTTGTAGAGCGGCGCTTCCTGACCATCGATCTGGACGGTGGTGGTGAGCAGCGGGGCGTCGTTCTCGAAGTAATGGGCAAGGTCTTCGGCGGCGCGGTCGAGTTCGGGGAGGGACACGCCGGTGATGCCTGCGGAGTTGTTTTCGCGGAAGCCGCGTTCGTAGAAGCGCGTCTCGCCGGCAAAAAAGCGGACGTTGGAGGTCACCAGGAAGACGGGGATGGCGATGATGAACGCAGCGGCGCTCAGCTTCGAAAGGAGTCCCATTGGCGGTTCTGCCGACCTCCTTACCCCAGGGAGCATGGTTCACCCCGTGCGCGCAGGGGTCAATCCCGCGTGGCGCCCGTGAGGAGCCGGGGTTCGTGGCGGCGAGCGGGGTCTGGTAGACTCGACTCATTGGGGCCGGGCGAACGTCCGGCCTTTTCCCTGCAACAATCGACGCACAGTTTGGAGAGACGAACTTTGACCGTTCAGGAGGGCGCCGCGCCCGCACTCGACTTCATCTTCCACCCGAAATCGATCGCCATTGCGGGCGTTTCCGCGAAAGAGACGCAGGCCTTTGGAGGCGGCGGATTCGTCTCCTCGCTACAGGAAATTGGCTTCCGCGGGCCGATCTATCTGATTCATCCAACGGCGCCCGCGATTCGGGGACTGAAGTGCTATCCCACGCTTATGGACATCCCTGATGAAGTTGACTACCTGATCTCCTCGGTGAATGCGCGCTATGTGCCTCAGTTGCTGGAGGATGCGATCGCCAAGGGCGTGCGGGTGCTGCACCTGTTCACGGCGGGATTCGGGGAGACCGGCGACGCCGAGCGCGCGAAGATGGAGCAAGCGGTGGTGGCGCGGGCGCACGAGGCCGGGATCCGGATGATCGGGCCGAACTGCATGGGGCTTTACGTGCCGAACGCCCGGCTGGCGATGATGGGCGGGCAGATCCCCGAGGCTGGCCCGGTAGGGATGGTCTCGCAGTCCGGGATGAATGCAGGCGAATTCGTGCGCTATGCGATCCCGCGTGGCATCCGCTGCTCGAAGGTGATCAGCTTTGGGAACGGGGCGGACCTGAAGGCGGCGGACTTCATTGATTACCTGGCCGACGACCCCGAGACGGAGATTATCGTCGCCTACTTGGAGGGCATCCAGGACGGGCCGCGGCTGGCGAAGGCGATCCGGCGAGCGGGCAAAGTGAAGCCGATGGCGATCCTGAAGAGCGGTCGCACCGAGGCTGGGTCGCGGGCGGCGAATTCGCACACCGCCTCGCTGGCGGGCTCGCTGCAGGTCTTCGACGGGCTGTGCCGGCAGGCGGGTGCGCTGCGCGTTGAGAGCCTGGAAGAATTGGTGGACATGGCGGTCACGTTCCGGTTCGTGAAGCGGTTGGGCGGGCCGAACGTTGTGGTGGTGGGGGGCGGCGGCGGCGCGAGCGTGCTGGCTGCCGATGACCTGGCGGCGGTTGGGCTCGAGGTGCCTGCGCTGCTTGCAGAGACCCAGGCCGAGCTTTCGAAGGTCACGCACGAGGCGGGGACAAGCGTTCGCAACCCAATCGACACGACGAGCCTTTGGGAGGACACCGGGTTCGAGGCGACGCTGATGCCTTGCGCCAAGGCGCCGAACATTGACGTTTTGCTGTACCACACGAGCTTCGGCGGCGGCCCGGTTGCCCGGCAGGTGGACATTCGCCCGCGGATGGAGCGACAGGTGGCGACACTGCGAAAGGTGCAGGAGGAGAGTGGAACGCCGGTGGTGGTGGCGGTGCGGCCGTCGGTCACGGGCGACGCCTTCCAGCACGCGCTGGACTTTCAGGAGCTGTGCTGGAAGAACGGCCTGGCGACCTACCCGAGCGTCGCGCGGGCCGGTCAGGCGTTGGCGGGGCTGCTGGAATGGCAGAGGCGCCAGGGAAGCTAACCCCAGAGCCTAGCGACGCCCGAACTGGCGTTCGATCAGGTCGGTGCCAACGTGCACCAGGGTTGGGCGGCCGTGGGGACAGGTGCGAGGCGAGGCAGTGCGCTCGAGGTCTTCGACGAGGCGGCGCATTTCGTCCAGGGCGAGGGCCATGCCCGCGCGAACGCTGCTGTGGCAGGCAACGGTGGCGGCGGCACGCTGGAACGGGTCGGTGACCCGCTTTTCGCCGGCCAGTTGATCGAGGACGTTGCGGAGGGCGGCCGTGACATCGGTATCGCCAATGCCAACGGGGATGGCACGAACCAGGTAGGCGCTTTCACCGAAGGGTTCGGCATCGAGGCCCAAGAGGGCTAGGCTTTCGCAATGTTCGTCGAGCGTGGCGGCCTGCATGGGGTCAAGTTCGGCGACCAACGCTTCGAGCAGCGGCTGTGAAGGTTGGACGTCTCGTCCGGTTTGGCGGCGGTGGACGAGGCGGTCGTAGACGACTCGCTCGTGCGCGGCGTGCTGGTCAATAAGGTACATGCCATCCGGGCCTTCGGCGACGACGTATGTGCCCCCCATCTGACCGACAACGCGGAGGAGGGGGAGCGTCTCGCGCTGGCTGCGGGAGTCCGCTGAAGATGGCTCGGCGGACGATTGATTCGCCCTGCTGAGTTCCATACGCGCCTGGGTGGGCTGGGGCGCGAGGCGAAGGCTGAGGCGCTCGCCGATTGGCTCGAGCGACGATTGATCGGCGTTGGACTTGTGGCTGGCGCTCGCAGCGTCGTGGCTCTCCGAGGGCGCGAACCACGAGACCACGCGCGCGCCTTCGAGGGCAGCAGCGACGGCGTGGCGAACGGCGCGTCCGACGAGGCGCTCATCGCGGAAGCGGACCTCAGCCTTGGCAGGATGGACGTTTACGTCCACATCGTCGTCACCAACGGAGATGGCGAGCGCGGCGATTGGGTGGCGCCCGACGGGGAGTTGGGATTGGTAAGCGTCAACGACGGCGAAGGTGAGCGGGCGGCTTTGCACCCAGCGGCCGTTCACGAAGATGGAGATCGCCGCGCGGTTGCCGCGATGGAGCGATGGCGGACCAACGAGCCCCGAAACGCGGACGCCCTCCTCGTCATGGCCGACGTCGAGCATCTGCTGGGCGGAATCAGCGCCGTAGACCGCGGCAAAAGCGTGGCGCAGGCCGCCGTCGCCGCTGGTGGCGAGCACGCGCCGGCCGTTGGAGGAGAATTGGAAGGCGATCTCCGGGTAGGCGAGGGCGTAGTGCGAAGCGAGGACCGTGATCTGGCGGGACTCGCCGGTGATGGAGCCGAGGAACTTACGGCGGGCAGGTAGGCGTCCGAAAAGGTCGCGGACGGCGAAGCTGGTGCCGACCGGGGCCGGGCGCCCGGAGCGCCGGACGACGCGCGCGTCTACGAGGACAGCGACCACACCCACCGGCTCGGCAGCAGCACGGCTGGTGATTTCGACGTCGGCAGCAGCGGCGATGGAAGGCAGCGCTTCGCCGCGAAAGCCGAGGGTGTGGACGTGGCCGAGGTCAGCGACGCCGACGATTTTGCTGGTGGCGTGACGTTCGAAGGCGACTTCGATCTGCTCCGGCGGGATGCCGCGGCCGTCATCGACGACGCGGATAAGGGTGATGCCACCGTCCTCGATTTCGAGCGAGATGCGCGTGCTGCCGGCGTCGATCGCGTTGTCGAGGAGTTCCCGGACGACGGAGACGGGGCGTTCGATGACCTCGCCGGCGGCGATACGCGCGGCCACTTCTGGCGGCAGGACGCGAATGGAGTTCGTGGCGAGCACGGTCGGCTGCGCAGTCATGGCCGGGCGGGGATGGCGCGAACGAGGGCACGAAGCTCGTAGAGCTTTTGAATGGCCTCGATAGGAGTGAGGCCATCGACGTCGATCTTAGCGAGCGCTTGATCGGCGGGCGAGGGGCCACCGAAGAGGGCCGGTTGGCGGACGTGGCCGTTGCTGGAGGCGCCGTGCGATGGCTGGAGCCCGCCTGGCCCAGACTCGAATTCCGTGAGGAGGTGTTCGGCGCGCGTGACCACCGCCGAGGGAAGCCCCGCGAGACGGGCGACGTGGATGCCGTACGAACGATCGCTGGGGCCGGAGACGATACGGTGCTCGAAGACGACCTCGCCGCCATCGTCGCGGACCGCCACATGAGCGTTTTGGACGCGCGGGAGGATGTCAGCCAGGGTGGTGAGCTCGTGGTAGTGGGTGGCGAAGAGGGTGCGCGCGGCGACTTCGCTGCGGTTGTGAATGAATTCGACGACGGCGCGGGCGATGGCCATTCCATCGAATGTGCTGGTGCCGCGGCCGACCTCATCGAGAATGATGAGCGAGGCGGGCGTTGCCTGGTGGAGGATCTGGGCGGTTTCGACCATTTCGACCATGAAGGTGGACTGGCCAGCGGCGAGGTCATCCTGGGCGCCGATGCGGGTGAAGATGCGGTCGAAGAGCGGCAATTCGGCGTCGGCGGCGGGGACAAAGGAGCCGGCCTGAGCCATGAGGGCGATGAGCGCCACCTGCCGGAGAAAGGTCGATTTACCGCTCATGTTAGGGCCGGTGAGGAGCATCACCTGGCAGTGGCCGTCGAGCAGGCAGTCGTTCGGGACGAAACGGCCGGGTTCAAGGGCTGCTTCCACCACCGGGTGCCGGCCGGCGACGATGCGGATCTGATCCGCTCCGATCGCTGGACGTACGTAGGCGCGTTCGGAGGCCACTTCGGCGAGACCGAGGATGAGATCCACCTGAGCCACGGCGTCTGCGACGGACTGGAGCTGCACCAGGCCAGCGGCGAGCGTTTCAAGCAGTTGGGAGAAGGCCAGGCGCTCCAGCTCGACCAGGCGGTCGCGGGCGCCGACGAGGCGAGACTCGTGCTCCTTGAGTTCTTCGGTGACATAGCGTTCGGCGCCAACGAGCGTCTGGCGGCGCTGGTAGTGCTCGGGCACGGCGATGCTGTTAGCCGCCGAGATCTCGATGTAGTAGCCGAAGACACGGTTGTGACCGACCTTGAGCGAGCGGATTCCCGTGCGTTCGCGCTCCAGCCGTTCGAGGCCGAGGAGGAAGCCGCGGGCGTCGCGGGTGAGGCCGCGGAGGGAGTCGATCTCAGGGCTGAAGCCCGGACGGATGACGCCGCCTTCATCGAAGCCAGTGGGCGGGTCCTCGTCGAGCGCGGCGTCGAGCGCGAGGAGCGGTTCGGCGGCGGCGCTGAAGACGGCGAGCGACTGCTTGACCAGCGGCGGCGACTCCGGCCGGGAGGCGATCGCGCCGAGGTCGAGGACGGCGCGGAGACCGAGCCGGAGGCCCGAAAGGTCGCGCGGGCCGGCGGAGCGCGCGCCGACTTTGCCCGCGAGGCGACCGATATCGGGCATGCCGCGAAGCACCGACTGACACTGTTCGCGTTCGATCGCGTGAGCGATGGCCCAGGCGATGGCGTCGTAGCGCGCTTCGAGCTGGAGTGCGTCGCGCAGGGGATGGCTGAGCCATCCGCGAAGGAGACGGCTCCCCATGGCTGAGCGGCAGCGGTCCAACACCTTCACGAGGGACGAGCTGTGACCGGACTGGGGCAGAACATCGAGGTTGCGGAGGGTGCGTTCATCGACCGTCAGAATGCCAGCGGTGGCGACGTGGCGGACGCGCTGGAGAGTGCCGAGGGCCGGGGCGTAGGTTTCGCGCAGATAGGCGATGAGATGAGCGAGGGCGGCTGCCTCGGCGGGACCGTTCACGAGCGTGCCGACCGCGTGCTCGCCGAACTGGCGGGCCAGCTCGGCACTGACTGCGAATTCGCTCAGCGGGAGGCGGACGGTGAGGGCTGCTTTAAGGCCCGGCGGCAGTTCTTCGTCCGGCTCCGTGAGAATCTCGGAGGGTGAGCTGCGGAGCAGTTCGAGCGGCGCTTCGGCACCCTGTACAAGGCGCACCTCACCGGTTGTAATGTCAGACATCGCAACCGCCGGGACGCCTTTACGGATGGCGAAGGCGGCGAGGTAGTTTGGAGCAGCGGAATCGAGTGAGGCGTCGGAGGTGACGGTGCCGGCGGTGACGACGCGCACGACATCGCGAGGGACGATGCCTTTGACGTCTGCCGGGTCAGCCATCTGTTCGCAGACGGCAACCCGGTGGCCTTTGGCGACGAGCCTGGCGATGTGGCCATCGATGCTGTGGTAGGGGACGCCCGCGAGAGGGACGCGAAGGTCCTTACCCATCGGTTTGGAAGTGAGGGTGATCTGCAGTTCGGCGGCGATAAGCTTCGCGTCGTCGTCGAAGGTTTCGTAAAAATCGCCGAGGCGGAAGAAAAGGATGGTATTCGGGTAGCGCTGTTTAAGTTCGAGATACTGGAGACGGATCGGCGTGGACACGCGGCGCTACGCTCCTGTATCGGGGGATAGCGCATTCTACCGGGATGCGAACGAATGTGCGCGTTGGGGGCGGGAACTGGCCGCAGATGCGCGGGGTTACTTCGCGCGGGGCAACAGCCATCCGGAGTCGGCGGGCTTGTTCCACGCTTCACCGGGTTCGCCAAACGAGAAATGGAGCGCCGTGATGTGGCCATCGACAATGCGGAGGTTGTCAAAACGCTCACCAGCGAGGGGATGCCACCAAGCGAAGGTCACAAAGAAGCCGGTTTTGGGCATCCACTGATCCTGCCTGCCAGATTTGGTGTAGCTGTAGACGGAATGCAGGCGCCAGCTTTTATCCGAAGCGTCCTGGAGGATGCTCGTCGCTACTTCGGCGCGGTCGATCTGCCAAAGGCCGCCTTCCACCTCTGTCACCCAGATCCCTGTCAACGGCGTACCGATAGCGGCGCCGTCGCGGCAAAGGAGGGGCTGGGGCTGGACGTTTCGCGGCTCCTCACATGGCGCTGTGGTAAGAGTAATCAGGTTGGCAATGCGCGCGGCGTCTCGGGACTCGATGGCTGCGATGATCGCATCGACTTCACCGTTACCAGTTCGCGTGACAGCCGGGTAGAACGGTGGGGGCGGAAAAATAGTGCTCGCTGGCAAGGGAGTAACGCTACGGGCGGTCTGGCATTTGAGGTCGCATTCGGGCGTTGGCGTCGCGGATGCTGCCGGTCGGCCGGTGGCGGTCATTGTAGGTGCGGGGGTGGGTGCACCGAGAGCCTCATCCGTGGCCTGACAGGCTAACAGCAGTGGAAGGGCCGCTAACGCGGTGATGATGATCCTCATACTCGTTTTACGTGCCGACGAGATGGACGGTTCCACAGCTATTGCGGTCTCTCTCCGACGTTTAAGCGCCGCCTGCGGCGGCGGCGGCCGCCGCTTCGCGCGCGGCAAAGCGGTCGGTCACTTCCATTGCGTTCGGGGCGAGTTCGCGGCAGGCGTTGCAGCGGATGCAGAGGCCGTCGCTGACGGTCCACTGGCCGCGCTCCTCCTGGATGGCACCGGTTGGGCAGATGGCGACGGCGGCCGGGAGTTGGGGGTCGCCCTGGGAGCGGACGTTGTACTGGATGAGGCCGTGACAGACGCCCGCGCGGCAGCGCTTCTGGACGATGTGCTCCTCGAATTCGGCGGCAAACTCTTTGAGAGCGGTTTTGACCGTGGTCATCGCGAACTGGCCGTGAAAGCAGTTGGACCAGACGAGCGTTTTGACGAGCGAGTTGAAGTTTTCGACGTCGGCATCGCGACCGCCGCCGGCCTGGATGCGGCGGAGGATTTCGACGGCGCGCTGGGTGCCGCCGTGGCACGTGGTGCAGCGCCCGCAACTTTCGTCTTCGCAGAAGGCGAGGAAGAACATGCACATATCGACGATGCAGACCGATTCGTCGAAGAAGACGAGCCCGCCGCCACCGAGGAACATGCCCTTTTCGCGGTAGGGATCGAGGGTCAGGGTGAGATCGAGGCCGCCGCTGACGACGCCGGAGAGGGGGCCGCCGGGCTGGAAGCCCTTGTAAACCTTGCCATCGCGCATGCCGCCGGAGTATTGCTCAAGGGCCTCGCGGATGG
Organism: Tepidiformales bacterium; assembly: GCA_038323265.1. Taxonomy (GTDB): domain Bacteria; phylum Chloroflexota; class Dehalococcoidia; order Tepidiformales; family Tepidiformaceae; genus PNKC01. The sequence goes on along the minus strand of JBBQGT010000057.1, from coordinate 7,494 downwards.
TGGGACCGAAGGGGATTTCGACGCACCCTGCCCAGTTGACGCTGCCGGAGAAGGTAAACATCTTGGTGCCCTTCTCCTTGGCATCGCTGACCGAACTCCACCAGGCGGCGCCGTTGCGCATGATCATCGGGGCGTTGGCGTAGGACTCGACGTTGTTGACGTTGGTGGGCTTGTTCCAGAGTCCCGCCTGGGCGGGGAACGGTGGCTTGATGCGGGGCATGCCGCGGTATCCATCGATCGAGTTGATAAGCCCGGTTTCTTCGCCACAGACGTAAGAGCCAGCGCCGAGGAAGACGATGAGTTCGAAATCACGGCCGGTCCCCAGAATATCCTTGCCGATGAGGCCCCTGGCACGCGCCTGATCGACGGCCTTTTGCATACGCGCGAAGGCGAGCGGGTATTCGTAGCGGATGTAGATGTAGCCTTCGTCGGCGTTGGCGGCGAGGGCGGCAATGAGCATGCCTTCGATGATGATGTGAGGATCGCTCTCCATGAGGACGCGATTGACCCAGGCGCCGGGGTCGCCTTCGTCTGCGTTGCAGACCAAGTAGCGGGGAGTAGCGGTGGCGTTGCGCAAGAAGTCCCACTTACGTCCTGCCGGGAAGCCGCCGCCGGCGCGCCCACCGAGGCCGCTATCGAGCATCTCTTTGACGATGGCCTCGGCGTCCATTTCGAGCGCCTTGCCGAAGCCTTCGTAGCCCTGGTGAGCGATGTAGTGATCGATGTTCTCGGGGTCTATGTGACCGCTGTTTTCCATGACGCGGCGGACCTGGCCCTTCATGAAGGGATGGTCCGTGAGGAGGGGGATCTCGGGGCTCGCGAGGCCTTCGACGACGCCGAGCGCGAGTTCCGGCATGTCAACGCCTTCAACGACGACCTTCTGGAGGAACTCCTCGACACGGTCTTCGGTGACGTTCGCGTAAAGGACGGTGCTGGTGCCTGCGGCGGTGCGCACGGTGACGGTGGGCTCCATCCAGCAGAAGCCCCAGGTGCCGATGATTCCGACCTCGGCGTTGAGGTTCTTGGCGGTGATGGCCGCGCGCAGGGCAGCGATCGTTTTTTCGGCGCCCCGGGCCACGGATGAGGTATCGAGGCAGACGTTGATGCGCACGCGTCCGCTAGCCTGTTCGCTCGCCCAGGCGGCTTTGGCATCGGCGGTGAGGGTGAGGAGGCGGGCGTTCATACTTGGCCCTTTATGTCGCGCGCCAGTTCGATGGCGGCGGAGACAGTGAGGTTGCCGACGACTTCGCCGTTGACCCAGACCTGGGGTGCTTCGCTGCAGGTACCGATGCACTGAGCCATGTGGAGGCCGACGCGGTGGTCAGGCGTTTGGCCGCCGAGGGGGAGTTCGAGGGTGTGCTGGATGGCGTCGCGGACGCGGTCGCCGCCGAGGACCCGGCAGGCGGGGCCGCTGCACCAGCCGATTTCGGTGGCGGCGGGCTTGTGCGTGCGGTAGTCGGAATAGAACGAGACTGTGCCATAGACGAGGGCCGGGGTGGTGTTCAGCTGGCGGGCGACGGCTTCGATCGCGCCTCGCGAGATGTAGCCATAGGTCTCCTGGACCTTGTGAAGGGCGGGCATGACATGGCCTTTTTCGGGTTGGAATTCAGCGACCAGTGCGCGCAACTCCTGCACCGTGGGTTCTTCGGCCATGGACAGACCTCGCTTGTGAAATCGAGTGCAAGTATAGCGTGGCGGGCGTGGAAGGCGCGAAGCGACGCTAGCTGGCCGGTGCGCCGGACGTGCCACGGGCGTCTGCGTCCATGAGGCGGCCAACCTTTTCACCGAGGATCAGGCTGTAATTTTGGCCGCGATCTTCGGGATAAACCTGGGTGGTGTTCGAAAGGTAGAGGCCAGCTACGCCTGTGCGCATCTCGGGTATGGAGGCTGAGTAGTTAGTGGTGATGATCGGCTGGCCGCCGGGATCCTTGAACAGCCACTTTTCGCGCACCCACGATGGGTCGAAGGCCGGATTGATGGCGCGGATGCCGGAGATGTAGCTCGCGAGGACCTGATCGGCATCCATAGCCAGCACCGGGTGGTCCGGCGGCACGTAGTTCGAAAGGTAAACCACGCGGTTGTTGCCGTAGCGCTCGGGCGGCATGAAGTTCGTGTGCTCGACGCAAGCGACGAACGGCAGGTTGTCGCCGATACTCAGCCAGTAAAAGTCAGAGAGCGGGCGATCGAGGGAGAGGACGAGGCAGGTGGCCCACTGGTACTGGACGCGGTCGAGCACCTCGACGTACTTCTCGGGCAGCGGATCGGCGATCTTACGGACAATGATGTTGGGCACGGTGAGGAGGACCATGTTGAATTCGTGCGATTGGCCGCCGGCGCGGATGCCACGCACCTGGCCGTCGGCGATTTCCACTTCCTCGACCGGAGTGTTGAGGCGGATGGTGACGCCGTCGGCTTCGATCTGGTCAGCGAGGGCCTGGTAGTAAGCCTTGAAGGAGCCCTGGAGGTAGCCGAGCGATTCCTTGGCGCCAGCGCCGCGGCGGGAGGCGAAGCGCAGGTAGATTTTGTTCCAGAGCCAGACCATGCCGACGCTATCGGCCTGGCCGGCGAATTTGCCTTTGAGCAGCGGCCCCCAGAAGGCGGCGAAGGCCTTGCGGCCGACGGCGCGTTCCATCCACTTGCGAGCCGTGATGCGCTCGTACTTGCGGACGCCGTCCTTCTGGCGGCGGAGCCAGACGGCTGCGAGGCCGAGGCGGACGCGGCTGGTGATGGGGATGGCGCTGAACTTGAGGAGGTCCAGGGGCGTGACGAAGGGCCAGATGCGGCCTTTGACGAAGTGCCCGTTCTTCGGCTCGATCCACTTCAGTTGCGCACCGAGGCCGAGCTCTTCGATGTATCGGATGACCGTGGTGTCGTTTGTGAAAATGTGGTGATAGAAGCATTCCAGCGGCTCGCCGCCAACGGGGAAGGTGACAACCTGGCCGCCTACTTCGGGCTTGCCTTCGAAGATCGTGACCTCGTGGCCGGCCTCGCGGAGGACCTTGGCGGCGGCCAGCCCGGCAACGCCTGCACCAACGATGCCGGCTCTCATGGCGCCAGGCCCGGAGATTCGGTGACTTCCACGTGGGTGATCTTTCGGAAGGAGACTCCGAAGCTCCAGAGAAGGATCAGACCGAGGATCGTGGTGGGGACGAGGATGACGGCGTGGGCGATGATCGAATAGGCGCCGGCCACGTTATCGGTGACGCCGGCGCCGACGAGCACGAGCTTTGCGGCCCATTCGAAAGGTCCGGTGCCGCCAAAAAAGGTCGGGATGATGATGGCGAGATTGGCCGCGGCGAGCAGCAGGCAGTAGTTCCCGAAGCCAACGCCCAGGTCGAATCCCTGGCCAACGACGGCGTAGGCACCAGCTTCGATGACCCACGCCAGCGCACTGAAAAAGACCACGAGTGCGAGCGAGCGAGGGTCGTGGACGGAGCGAAGGCTGTTGACGAGCGAATCGGCCATCTCTTCGGCCTGGGATTCGAAGCGGGCGGGCAGGATGCGCAGCATGCTGTGCATCACACGTTTTGCGCGTTTCTCGGAGAGTGTGAGCCAATAAAAGGCGACGATTGCGGCGACGAAGAGGACGGAGGAGACGATGGCGATGGCCTTCAAGCGGCTGTCTTCGAAGCCGACGATGCTGCCGGCGACGAGAAGCATGAGTACAAGGACGGAGCCATCGAAGAGGCGCTCGACGGCGATGGTGCCGAAGGTGCCCATTTTCGAGACGTTTTCACGGTCGCCGAGGACGTAGGCGCGGACCACTTCTCCGGCGCGGGCGGGGAGCAGGTTGTTGGCCATGTAGCCGATGATCGCGTAGGGAAATAGGCGGGCCGGGCTCATGGGGGCGACCGGGCGCATGAGCACGGACCAACGCACGCAACGGGCGGAGATCGCCAGCAGCAACACCGCGACTGCCGGGAAGAGGTACCAGTAGTTGGCTTCGCTCAGGGCGTCGGCGATTTCGCTGGGGTGGGTAGCGCGGAGGAAGAGGGCGATGAGGACGACGCTGATCGCGAAGCTGACCCAGAATCGAACGGAACGAAGCAACAGAAACCGCCGGCGGAGATTAGGAGTTACGGAAGCGCGAACAGCCGCAGCCGACCGCTGCCACCTTCGGCAACCCAGAGCTTACCATCGGCGGACTGCACGATCCCGTAAGGGCGGTTGAGCGGATCTTCGGGCGGGTTGATTGTGCCAGCGAGCTTGCCATCGGCGGCGTAGACGCGGACCTGGTTGAGCACCGGGAGACTGACGGCCACGCGGCCATCCGCCAGGGCGCGCAGGTACGGCTTGTCCAGTACTTCCTGACCGCCCCAGCCCTCGACTGGGAACTGGCTCTTGAAGGAACCGTCTGCATTCAAAAGGACGACGCGGCGATTGAACATGTCGGCAACGTAGATCGTGCCGTCCGGACCCTGGGAGATGCCGACCGGTTCATCGAACTGCGAGGGGCCAGCGCCGCTGCTGCCGACGGTTTTGACGAACTGACCATCGGCGGAGAAGACCTGGATGCGGTCGTTGCCAGTGTCGGTGACCCAGATGTTGCCGCTGGCGTCGATGATCGCGTCACGCGGACCGAAGAGGTCGAAGGGGCCGGGCGCCTTAGTGGTGTCTGGCGGGTTGCCGAAGGCCAGGACAGGTTTCAAATCCTTGTCGAAGACACGGATCCGCCAACCGAAAGTGTCGGCGACGACGATGCGCCCTGTGGACGCCTGAACCGCGAGGCCCCACGGCTCTGAAGCGTCCGCCACATCCGTAGGGTTGTTGCGGATGTCCACGGAGGCGAGGAGATTGCCGGCCGCATCGAACTTTTGGAGCTTCTTCGTCTTGCTGTCGATGACGTAGAGGTTGCCCTGGGAGTCGCTTTCGACGTCTGTGGGCTGGAAGAACTGGCCTGGCTGGGTACCGACGCCGCCGAAGGTGGGGCGGCCGGCTTTGTCCAGGCCGGGCTTGGGGGTTTCGAGGGGTTTCGCTGAGAGAGTGGCCTTTTCGATGTCGTAGTTCGCGGGGAAGTAGGCGTAGGCATCGGTGGAGCCGTTGGTGCGGTGCGGGTCGTGGTCGCGCCAGTAGTCCGCCCAGATCGAGAGCCAGCCGCCGGAGAAGAGGCCGTCGCCAATCGTCTGCCAGGTGGCGAAGCGGAAGGGGCCGCAGTTGCCGGACTTGGTCAGGCAGGCGCCATCGCCAACGTTCATCGCTTCTTTGTAGGTTTCATCGAACCACCAGCGGTGGGGGTATTTGCGGGGGTTGCCGTAACGGTTGTCGGCGCCGGCGATCAGCTGGTCGTTGAACTTCGAAACGTTGGAGGAGTTGACGAGCATGACGGAGAAATCGCCGGCCGGGGCACCGTTGGTGAAATCGACGTAGCTGACGGCCTTGTAATCACGGAGGTACCAGGCCCATGGCCAGGCGAAGGAGTCCGTGGAATCGACGGCGATGGGAAGTTGGTAGCCCTTGCCGGTGGCTGCGGCGAGCTGATCGATTTGGCCAGCAATCTTGGCCAGTTCGCCGGAGCTCTGGGTGTAGATCAGGAGGTCTTTAGGGTCGTCACCGCGTTCGAAGGAGGCCATGAGCATGGTGCGCAGGGAGAAAAAAGAGAGCGCACCGACGACCGCCACGACGAGGACGGTCGCAGTCGCCCTGCGGCCGAATGGAAAGGCGGCGTAGGCGATGAGTCCGGCAGCGGCCAGGACGATGACCAGGCGCACTGCGTTGTAGGTGGTGCCGCCGGGGAGGAAGGCAATTACGGCGAGAGCACCGGCCGCGACAGTCGCGACACTGGCGAGGGTCACGAGGCTGCGCCGCAGCGGCGGTTTGGGACTCCAGGCGTTCCAGGCGCGCTGCACTCCCCAAGCGGCCAGGAGGCACGCGGGGAGGGCGATGTGGACGTTGTTCCAGGGCATCTTTTCGGAGGTCCAGGAGAGGACCAGCCAGATGCCGGCAAGCCAAAACACGAGGAAGCGCGAGAAGGCGTCGCCGCGGGCGACGGCCCACCAGACGGCACCGAGGCAGAGGACGAGGGGGAGGAATTCGTACATGGCCATCACCATGTAGTAGTAGAACCAGGGCTGATCACCGCGAGTCTGGTCCTGCTGGCCGGCCCAGTAATCAAGCGAGCCCCAGGGGCCGCTGATCAGGCCGTTCATGTTAGTCCAGAACGAGGTCATGAGCGTGAGGTACACCAGGCCACCCGCGAGGAAGGCGATCGCCCAGACCTTCGGCTTCCACTGGAGCCCGGCGAACGCAGCCATGCTGATAGTGACGGCGAAGAGGCCGCCGATGGCGATCGCGTCGCGATTGGGAATCTGGCCGTTCTGGAAGTTCTTCTCCCAACTCAGGCGGTCCTTCTCCACGATGCCGAAAGGTTCAAGCAGGTATTTGCGGCTGAGCGGACTGAGGAGCGGAAGCGTGAGCGTGCCGAGGAGGACGAGGAGGTCCCCTGAGCGCGGGAGGTCTTGCCAATCCATTCGACGGCGGAGCGCGCCGAGGAACGGCCAGAGGGCAGCGATGGCCCACGCCCAGGGCGCGAGACCGAGAGTGAGGACGGCGCGGTTGCGGGCCGAATTGTTCTCCCGGGCAATGAGCGTGCGCTGGGCCAGCTCGGCGGCCAGATAGATGTCCAAGTAGAGAAGGAAGATGGCGGCGGTGAGGAATGCGCCTTCCTTGACGAGCACCGAGCCGACGAACCCGGCGGCGAAAACGAAGAGCCAGCGGGAGCGGCCATCCTCCATGTAGCGCCAGAGGCCGATGACGCCGAGGAGAGTGAAAACGGCCATGTAGATGTCTTCACGGAAGAAGCGGCTGTAGTAGACGAGCGTGGGCGAGAAGGCGACGAGAGCGACGGCTGCCAGCGTGCCCACCGGCCCGAGGCGCTTGCGGAGGAGAAGCGGAAGGGCGACCAGCGCTGTGCCGAAAATTGCGGCGGAAACCCGCGAGGTGTAATCGCTTGCGCCGAAGATCAGGAAGATCAGCCCCTGGACGTGATAGTAGAGCGGGCCGTGGAAGATCGGGCTGTGGTGGTAGCTGCCCTGGATCAGGCTCCACGACCACTGAGCGTGGATACTTTCATCGTGGTGGAGGGCGCGGCCGCCGAGATCCCAGAACCGGAGGGCGAAGGCGAGCGCAAACACGGCGATGTAGAGCGCAACTTCCCAGTTGAGCGCGATGCGGGTGGAGAGCACCCGATCGAACGGGGCCGCCCAGGGTTGAGGGGACCGATCTGCCTGCCTGGCTGTCATTGCTTCTCCCTGACGTATACGCTCGCAGCGGTTGAGCTGATGTCCAGACTGTTACGATTCGTGAACCACCGCAGGTATTCAAGCGGGCCATCGGTGGGCAGTTCCGGGGACTGGAGGAGGTTCCAACTACCCTCCACGAGGTTGAAGCCCCCAGGCTTAGGCTCCGTGGTTGGCCAGATGAGGATGGCGGCGTTTTCAGGAACGCGCGAAGAGACGATAAGTGTGCCGGAGTCGCGGAACGGCCAAGTTATGTCCC
>JBBQGT010000056.1:0-20525 GCA_038323265.1 Tepidiformales bacterium | reverse complement strand
CACTGATGCCGGTTCGTTTACGAGCTCAACCTTGAGCCATACCGGCAGCACCGCAAGCGTGATGCTCGCCGCTGGCGCGCACGTCACCTGCACCTTTCAGAACAGCGTAAACCAGCCCCAGACCGGCACCGCCACGGTGACGATCGCCAAGTACATCCACACCGCAAACGGCACTGTCGCTGCTACCGCGGCTAACACCTCCAGCGCCTCATTCGGCATGCACGCCGTCTTCCCCGGTGGAAACGGCGATTACGCCCTCGACGCCGACGGCTTCAACGGCGGCCTCCCTTACCAGGCAACGACATCGCCAATGGCGCTCGGCTCCAACTACTCGACTTTCGAGACGGGTATCGACGGAACTTGCGACTCGGGTGACGAATATCGCCTCTTGGGCTACGGCGAAAGCTCCGTGAGCCTCGCGGCGGCCAGCCAGGTTGCCCTCACCGGCGACGGCGCCTTCACCAACCTCCAGGGCAACCAGTTCGTTGCCGTGGTCAACGAAGCTTGCCCCGGTGTGGTCGCAGGCACCGGCCAGATCACCATCGTCAAGGACTTCGTGGGCGACACGCACCTTGATGCGAGCTTCACCACAACCGGTGGCCTGAACCTCGCTTCGTTCTCGCTCGACGATGACGACGACGGCACATTGAGCAACAGCCAGACCTTCTCCGGCCTTTCGGCTGGAGTAGCCTTCACCATTACCGAAGGTTCCTTAACCGGCTGGCACCTCAACGACATCACCTGCGCCGCTGATGCGGCTTCCGTCCTCGGCTCTACGTTGATGCACACCGGCAGCTCGGCGAGCGTCACGCTCGTCGCTGGCGCGCACGTCACGTGCACCTTCCAGAACACCGAGAACCAGGCCCAGACCGGCACCGCCACGGTCACCGTCGCCAAGTACATCCACACCGCGAACGGCACTGTCGCTGCTACTGCGGCTAACACCGCGAATGCTTCATTCGCCATGCACGCCGTCTTCACCGGCGGTTCCGGCGACTTCTCGCTCGGCGCGGTCGGCTTCAACAACCCCAACGCTTACCAGGCCACCACGTCGGCCTTGGCCCTTGGCTCCGCTTACTCGGTAAGTGAGACCAGCATCGACGGCACCTGCACCGGCAACGACCAGTACAAGCTCCTTGGCTACCGCCAGGGCGCCAGTGCCGCCGCCGCCGCCGCCGCGTCGCTCTCCCCGACGGCATCGTTCGTCAACATCCAGGCCAATGGCTACGTCATCGTCTATAACGAAGCCTGCCCCGCTGGCACCGCCACCCCGACTGGCACCGCCACCCCGGCTGGCACCGCGGCCCAGACTGGCACTGCGGCCCCGACTGGCACTGCGGCTCCGACCGGCACCGCCACCCTAACCACGAGCGTGACTTCGCCAACCTTGAACGTCCCGACCGCGAACGTTTCCAACAACCCTGTCAACAACAACACCAATCGGCCAAGCGTAATTACCCCGAACACCCAGCCGCCTTCGGCGACGCTCGGCGTGATTGCCCCTCCCCCTTTCACCGCGGCTCCGGCGGCGCCAGTCAACTCTGTCGCCGGTGTCTTCGCACCGTTCGTCGTTCCAGGGGCTCCGTCCGCTGGTAACACCTCGGCTTCCGAATCCAACAGCTTCAATCTGCTGTTCCTCTTCGGCGCCGCATCACTGGGCCTCGGCCTGCTGATGCTCGCCACCAAGAAGTCGCGCGCTTAAATCCCGCTCGGCGCCATAATCGGCGCCATAAGAAGAAGGGGTCCTGCAACTTGCAGGACCCCTTCTTCGTTGCTTCCCCAAGCCCCTATTTCTTGACGCCGCCGAGGAGCGTCGTCGGGTCGAGGATCACGCCCTGCCCGCTGGGGATTAGTGCAATCTGGATCTTGTCGCTCAGCTTCTGAATCGCCTGAAACTGGATCACCTCCGGTGTCAGCGAGGCGGCCAGCGCTTTGTTCGCCGCCGCCTGGCCGTCCGCCCGGACTCTCGTCGATTCCGCCTCGCCCTTCGCCGTCTCTACCTGTTGCTGCGCTTCGAACTGACTCTGCTTCACCTTCTCCTGCGCCCGCAAGGCGTCCTGCGTGGCGATCTGCTTGCCTTCGATCGATTTCTTGAACTCCGGACTGAAATCGATGTTATCCAGCAGCAGGTCGGTCACCGTGATCGAGAACGGAGCCAGCTCTGCCGTTAGCTTGTCGCGCACTATTTGACGGATCTTCTCGCGGTTAGGCGCGATCTCCACTCCCGGGTACTTCACGGTCTCTTCCTTCAAGAAGTTCACTAGGCGTGGTTCGATCAGTCGGTCGAACCACGCCGTTCCCACCGTCCGATAAAGGGTCTGGACCGCATCCGGTGAAACCGAATAGTTGATCGTCGCCGAAATGAACACGTCCTGCGTCTCCTGCGAGAAGCCCGCGACGTCATCGAACTTGAATCGCTGCACTTGCACACTCTCGGTCTTAGTGGTCTGCCACGGCAAGATGAACTGCAGCCCTTCGCCCTTCTGTCCGACGATTTCGCCGAACTGGTAAACCACCACTACGTGCCCAGCTTCCACTGTCTTCAGCGAAGCGGCGATGGTCGTCAAGCCAACCCAGAGGACGAAGACGATGCTGGCAGCCACCATGACGATGGTTGCCCGAAATTTTTCGGGCGTGCCATCGCTGGCCGCCGAACGGGCTAAGCGTGAAAAGAAAAAGATCGCGCCACAAATGACGATCGCGGCTACCAGACTCAAAATCCAGGGCATTGTTCCACCTCAGGCTCGGACTCATCCGAAACTGCGTGCAAGGTAGCAGGTTGTCGCTCGACAAGCGTGTGACAAGGCGCCTTCGAATTAACCTCCCGCGGCCACGATCTCTACTGCGTCACCAACCGACACCGTCCCCGTCCGCGCCACCGCGGCGTACAGGCCCGCGCATACGCCGTTCAGCTCTCCTGCGGCTTTCAACACGGCCGGTGTCCCTTTCCCGGTTTCCGGGTCGAAGGTGATCATCACGCAGCGTTGGTCTTCGTGCGTCGCCAGGATCCGAACCTCGCCGAGCGCGAGCGTTGCGCCCACGTACTGTTTTTCCGAGAACGCCGGCAGGTCGGTTTCGACAACGAAGTTCATGCGAAACCGGCGGTGGTCGACCGTCACTCCGCCTGCTTCGGCCAATGCACGGATTGTTGAGGCGAAGACGACAGATACATACGCGACGTCCTGGCTGCCGCGATAGTCACTGTGCAGCCGCAGAGGCGTTCCGGCCGCCCCTTCCAGCTCCGTGCGAAGTTCGTCGCTTTCCACTGGCAGTTGCCTGCCACTGGCGGTCCGCACCAGTAGCCTCGGCTTTTCGAGATTTGTATCCCACACCGGCTGATACCCGAACAGCCCCTGGTGTTGCCTGCCGGTGAGCCACGGAAACACTCCATGGTCTTCGGCCTGCACAAACGCGAATCCGCGGTCCCGAGGCAACCCGGTGAAGCTCACCGCAGTGCTCGCCAACTCCTCACCGCGCATCGATTTCACGGGATACCGCGCGATCGTTTGTACTGTCCCTATTGTCGTCACGATTCCACCATCCTCATTAATCACGCGCCAACCCAGCGGCTCAGCCTATAGCGAGGCGTAGACCGCGTCGATCAGTGCGATGTTCCGCGGGTCCCGCCACGAACGGCCGGAGCGGTTGCAGACGAACCCGAAGCCCACGCCCGCATCTGGATCAGCGAACCCCAGCAACCCCCCGTTGCCGTAGTGCCCGAAAGAATGCGCCCCCGGCCCCAATGGAGAGGGCTGGGGTGAGGGCTGCGCGCGTGGGTACACTTAACAGCCAAGGCGATCACACTACTTCGCCGTTCGCCGGCGCTTGTTGAGCGAGGCCATCGCGCCGCGCAGCCCGCGGTCTGTCACCGCTGTGACGTCGAGGGTGGCCGTGCCGAGAAACTCCGCCATGCGACGCAGGCCCGCGACGAGCGCCTCGCGGAACTCCAGGTTCTTCCCGGTGGCAGCGTCCTCCAGCCAGATACCGTTGACGACCAACGCGTTCGCCTTGCGGTCGATCTTCGCGTCCAGGCGGCCGACGAGCTGGTCGTGCCACAGGATTGGCATGGTGTAGCGGCCGAAGACCATCTGGTGGGGCGGCTTGTAGATCTCCCAGACGTAATCGAAGGCGAAAAGCGCCTTCGCCCGGCCGCGCGCGCTGACGGGGTCCAGCGGCGAGAGGAAGTTGACCTCCTTGGCGGTCGTCGTTCCAAGCGGCGCCCAGGCCGCTGGCACGCCTCCGCGCGCGACCGCGTCGAGCAGGTCGAGGTCGCTGGCGAGGACGAAGTTCGCGCCTCTCCAGCCTTCGACCTCTACGCTGACCAGATCGCCCCACTCCACCAGCGAGCGTTCGAGATCGCGCTCTTCCGCCTTGGTAACGGTGCGGAAGAAGGGGTGAGTGAGCGGCCCGATGCGCCCGATGCCCGCGAAGGCCACCGCCTTGCGCGCCAGGAATCGCTCGGCTTCGTCGTCCGTGGATTCGCGGATGAATTGCGCGGGCGCGACTCGTTCGGTGGCGGCGTAGACGCGTTCGAAGCGCTCTCGGTGGTGGGTCATCGCTTCGCCCACGCGCCAGAGGTAGTAGAGCGCGAGCGAGCTATCTTTGCTGCCACGGTAGTTGTCGATGGCCTTGCGCTCGGAGGCCACGAAGTCGCGCCCGGAGACAGTTTCGCGCTCGCGCAGGGCGGCACGCATCTCCTCAATCGCCCCGCCGTGCTCGCGTTCGATGTGGGCTATCCCGTCGTGCTCGCGGTTGCGGCGCATGAGCACGCGCCAGTGCGGCAGCTCGCTCATCGGGCGGACAGCCAGCCAACCGCCCCAATCGAAGAACTCACGCTCACCGTACGCCAGTTCGTCGAACATCTCGGGCTGGTAGGCGCTGACACGGCTGTGCAGCATCAGATCATGGCTGCGCGCGAGGATCGCCAGTGGGTCCAGTTGAAGGTGTTCGGTGGCAATGACCGCCGCGCGTGTTCCCTCCTTCCCGGCCCAGCGCCGCCCCGGCCAGAGGCCCTGCTTGCCGAGCACAAAGCGTCGCGCCGTCTGCGCCGAGATGGGGATGGGGTGGGTCATTGAGGGAGAAGGATACGGGATTGGGGCGTGCTATAGGCCGCCAGAGATGGGCCAACTTGGACCGTGCTAAGCTTCATCAAGGTGATGGACTGATCCCCGTTCGACGGACGACGGAGGAGCGCGAAATGAATCGAAACCGCTGGCTTAGCATCGCTGCGGCAGTGCTTATTGCAGGGGCCATTGTTGGCATCTCATACGCATGGTTCTCAGGCGGCGATACTAAAGTTTCGTCTGACGCCGAACGCTCGCTCCAAACGGTCAGCCAGACCGTTGGCTTCCAGGCCGATGTGCCGACGTTCTTCCCGACATCGGCCAACCGGTTGGTGCGGGTAGATTCGAGCACTGGGCCAGCAGGCAACGCCGGGGGCGGCCTCCCGATGATTGAACTCCGGCGAGCAGCCTTCGGACGAACGCATCGTGAAGATGCTCGAATCGATGCGGCCGGTGTCTAAGGCGCCCTAAGCGGTTCGTAAGCCCGCGCGAGGCGCTTACCGGCTCAGGAACGCGTGGGTGGCAGATGGGGAAGGCGTCACTGACCAGTCCCGGGTCACCGTGAAGGTAGTAGGTGCCCCCATCCACACGCGTCGATGAGGCGTGAAACGTAGTCGAACTGCGTGCCCCGTACCTCGCGCCAGACGAGCTGGCTTGTGGTCACAATCTGAGGCAGCTCGCCGTTGACGCACTCGGCCAGCCTCGGGATTCCGAAGAAGCCACCGACCTGGGGAGGAGGCTTCTTCCGTTACCCACACAGTCGTCTTCCGAGAGAAACTCTTGCCAACGGACCGGAGGAACACTTCGCTGCTGCTGGCCAAGAGGCTGCTGTTGCCTAGTGTTTTTGCCCCTGTGATACGATGCACTTTGGAGGTGACCTGATGACTGTACCGCACGAGTCTGTGGAGGTTATCCCTCAAAAGGCCCAGTTAGTGCGCCAGCGGAAAGCACGAGCCAGTGCATCTAAGTCCGGGAGTCCCCAACGCTTGCTGCGGAGCTAGTGCGAGGTAGAGAACGACTGCCTCTGGATCGAGTCGCTCAGCGTGCTTGTTAGGACTGCACTCAACTCGCTGTCATCGACAAGGCCGCAGATCGCCTCGACGAACGATGCCCGGGTCGGCCATGTGGAGCTTGGAGACAACTTGCAAAGTGGGACGCTTCAACGGTCCCTAGGCTTCAAAGTCCGGTTCGGTAAGCTTGCCGTCGTAGGCACTTTGTGCAACCGCAAGGAGAAACATGTTTTCAACATTGACCCTCGCAGCCGAAGGTGGCTTAAAGATTCCTTGGGCCGAAGGGCCGACCTACAACACAATCATGGCGATCGCCGCTGGTGTATCGCTCCTTCTGTTGGTTGACCTCGGTCGCAAATTTGTGTTGGGTCGCGCATTCTCATCCGTCGGTTATGCACTTGCATTTGTAGCTACCGGCAGCATCCTGACGCTGACTGGCTTGCACATGACGCTGACGTGGCCGTTGGCGCGCATCGGCTTTCCCTATGACAACATCATCTTCGGCGAGCCGTCCCTCGCCTTCGGAGTCATGCTGCTTGTTGCCGCTCTCTACTTGTGGCGCCATGATCACAGCAACGTTCAAGCAAATGAGCGCGCCGGCGAAACCAAACATGCCGACGGTGATTCCGGTATTGACGTCGTCTTGAACTCCAGTCTCCGTCTCGCTGCCGAGCCGATTTCCTGGTTTGCCGCAGCAATGGGTCTCGCTTTGTTCGGCATTGCCGCAGCCGGTTGGAAGTTCACACTGTTTGCTGCCCCACCCGAAGAGCCCATTTCTGGCAACTTCGCGAACCACCCGTTGCTAGAGGCGACCTTTATTTCAGGCATCTATCTCCTCACCGGTTTAGGTGCCGTACTGCTGCCGTTTGCAGTACGTACTCTGAACAAACGCATCCTGTGGGTGATAGGCGCGTCTTGGATCGTCTCTGGGCTGGCGTTCACTCTATTTGGCGCACTCAATTACTACACACACATTGGGTTGATCATTCACACGTCCTAGGTCCGAGACGCATGCACCGAAGGGCGCCACCAAAACCTTCGTCATCGACTTCTCCGGTGAGCAGCCTTCGGACGAGGGTCTCGTGAAGATGCTCGATTCGATGCGGCCGGTGCCCAAGGCGCCCTAAGGCGCTAGACGGGCAACTGCACTGTTTCTCGCTCTTCCCTCACGCGCGCCCACTCGGCCTCCGGGTCATCGAATCCCAGGTGCGCGGCCGCCGTGCGGTGCGATTGGATGCCCGATTCCACCAGCGAACGTTCGTCCGCGACCTCGCGCGAGCGGTCGATCGGCAGGATCGGGCCCCAGTGCATGACCGGCCGCAGCCCTTCGATTTCCAGCCCCGCGAACTGGTGTAGCAAGCGCAGGATGAGCGTCGCGCGCCGTTCGTAGACCGCCCCGCGGATGCGCTGCTTGCGCATCACCTTGCGCGCGATGGGGTCCAGTTCGGTGTTCAGGGCGATGCCGCTCAGCCCCTGCGGGTTGTGTCCGAAGGCCGTGCGCGGCGACTCGCCAAGGTCGTGAAGGGTGCGGTAGATGAGATCGATGTAATCGCGGTGGAGGGCCACGCCGCCGCCCTTGAGGAGGTCCAGCAGGTAGGCCTTGGCGTTCTCCGGCACCTCCCAGACGGCGCCTGGCTCGACGGCGATATCGGCTGAGCCGTTCACCCCTTCGAGCACGGCGATCGGGTTGCCCGAAAGTTCGAGGATCTGGCTGAGCTGGCTATAGGCGCGGTTCAGTTCGCGGCTGGAGGCGATGAGCGCGGGCACATCGCTCGAACCCCACGCCTGCTTCGGCTCGCGCACGTTCGGGAAGACGATGTACGGCATGAAGCCGTACGGGTTCGGCCCGCGCTCGATGAGGTCTTCGCCGCGCCACAGTTCGAAGGCGGCGTCTGTCCAATATTCGGTCACCAGCTGACGCACGTCGCTGCCCGGCTCGATGCGGTACTGGGAAGCGACCGCCACCACGCGCGATTGGTCGTCCGGCTGACGCCAGGCGTAGACGCCCTGGACATCGGGCGCACTGATGCGCACTGCGCCTTCGTTCGTATCCCAGACCACCTTGAAGGCAGCATCGCCGAGCACCGCGCAGTCTAGCTCCGTTTCGAAATCGAGCTGGGCGAGGGCGTTGTTCGCCTCCACTTCGCGCAGCGCGCGTTCGGCAGTGCGCGCGCGTTCGCGGCCCGCGGCGGTGTCGCCGTCGCGCGCTTCCACCTGGACCGAATAGCCGTTCAGCAGGTAGCTCGTGACCTTATCGACGAACGCCTTGGCGTAGTTAAACGTCAGCCGCCGCTCACCGCGCCGCGCCCGGCCAATCCACTGGCGGCCTTCGTAGAAGTCGAGGCTTTCGCGGTAGCGGCGCAGGCGCTCTTCGTCGCGGCGGCGGAGTTGGATGGGCAGCGGCAGTTCGGCAGCGGGGCGGCGAGTAGGCATGGGCGTCTCCTGAGCAGAGGATATATCGCAAACGGTGAGCCGCCGGGAGCCAAAGCGCATAGCGGCCGATGGCGCTTCCTCATCCGCTTACTGGCCGAAAACGCACGTGTCTTGCATTCCGTTTGGTAGACTTGCTGATCCATGGCAACCCTACCGAGCCCCGGTACACGGATCCTCGAAGATGCGGACACAGAGACGAATCTCGAGCCGCCGTACCACCTCATCCTGCTCGATGACGACCACCACACGTACCAGTATGTGGTGGCGATGCTCGGCGCGATCTTCGGGTACGCGCGGGACAAGGGCTTCGCCATCGCCTGCCAGGTGGATGCCAACGGCCAGGCGATCGTGATGACCGCCAGCAAGGACGAGGTCTCGCTCAAGCAGCAGCAGATCCACAGCTACGGCGCGGACCCGCTAATGGAGACCTCGCTCGGCAGCATGTCGGCCATCATCGAACCAGCGGTAAGCCCAGGGTAGGCGCGAAAGGTGAGACGATAGACACGCCCTCTCCCGCTCCACGGTCCAGGGTCCTCGGCGCCGTCCTTGGGGCTGCGGTTGGCGACGCCCTCGGTCACCCGACTGAGTTTCTTTCGACTGCGCAACTCCACGCGCGCCATGGACCCGCCGGTGTGAGTGGCTTTGAGCTCTGGTGGACCCGAGATGGCCGACGGTTCGCACCGTACACGGACGACACGCAGATGGCCGAGATTGTCCTCCAGGCGCTTGTCGACGGGGGTGGGCCGAACGCTGAGCTGGAAGCGGCGATGGTCGAAATCGCAGCGGGGTTCGCCCTCTGGACCGAGGACCCCCAGGGCGGTCACCGGGCTCCCGGCAACGCCTGTCTGCGCGGTGCTCGACGCCTCGCCGCAGGCGTGCCGTGGCGCGAAGCGGGCGGGCCAACGGACGGCGGCTGCGGCTCGGTGATGCGTGCCTACCCCTTCGGGCTCCTTTTCGCTGGCGATGCGGAACGGGCCGAGCACTGGGCCGTCGAACACTCGCGCATGACGCACCGGGATCCGATCGCCCTCGCGGCTTGCGCAGCAATGGCGGTAGGGATGGCCGGCGAAATGGCCGGCCAGGCGCCAGCAAGGGTCCTGTCGTCGATGGTAGATGCGGCCGGGAGATACGATGCGCACACCGCGCGAATGTCCGAACAGGCAATCGCTGACGGCGAAGCGGGGGCAGACCCGGGTCCCGTCCTTGAGCGCCTCCAGGGCTGGGCCGCCCACGAGGCGATCGCCGCAGCCATGTTTGTGGTGGCGCGACACGAACGCGACCTGCCCGGCGCCTTGCTTGAGGGCGCGAACGCTCCTGGCGATAGCGACAGTATCGCCACGCTTGCAGGCGCGCTGCTGGGAGCGCGACTGGGTCTCGAAGCCCTGCCCGCCGACTGGGCTAGGGATGTTGAGCGGTCGACTGAACTGCTCGCACTCGGGTCGGCGGCGGCAGACCTGCTCGGGCTGCCGTAAGCCCGGGGTAGACGCTACGGGCTGCTGGTCCGTGGCCCCCGAGCGAAGTCAGTACCGCGCGCGATACACGAGATCCGCGGGCTGCTCGAGTCCGCCGCCATCGGCTGAAACGGCGGCACTCCCGTAGTATTCGAGCACAACCCCACTTCCTGGAGCACCCAAAATGTCCTGGCAGGCCGATGTTGATGAGCTTCACCGCCGGGCCGAGCTCGCGCGCCAGATGGGCGGCCCTGAGTCCGTTGCCTTCCACAAGGGCCGCGGCAAGCTCACCGTCCGCGAACGGCTGGACCTGCTCGCGGACCCCGGCACCTTCCAGGAGACGGGCGTGCTCGCCGGCCGCGCGGTCTACGACGGCGAGGGCATCGAATCCCTCACTCCCGCCAACTCGGTCGCCGGCATCGTCCGCATCGATGGCCGCAAGGTCGTCGTTCACGGCGGCGATTTCACCATCCGCGGCGGCTCCGCCGATGGCTCGGTGGCCGACAAATCGGCGTGGGCGGTGAAGCAGGCCTACTCCATGAGGCTGCCGTTCATTCGCCTCCTCGATGCCACCGGCGGCAGCGTGCGTACCTTCGAAACGATGGGCCGCACCTACCTGCCAGCGAACGACCGTGTGCTCGATACCGAGCTGCTCCAAATGGTGCCCTGCGTTTCCGCGGTCATGGGCTCGGTTGCCGGGCTGCCAGCCGTGCAGGCCGCAATGTGCCACTTCAACGTGATGGTCAAAGGCACGAGCCAGCTGTTCGTGGCCGGGCCGCCGGTGGTGAAGGCTGGGCTCGGCATTTCGATCACGAAAGAGGAGCTGGGCAACGAGGACATCCAGGTGCGCACCTCGGGTGTGGTGGCCAACCTCGCCGAAGATGAAGCGGACGCCCTGGCGCAAGTCCGCCGCTTCCTTTCGTACCTGCCTTCGAGCATCTGGGAAGCGCCCCCGCGTATCGAGCCGGAGGACGACCCGGAGCGCCGCGAGGAAGCGCTGCTCTCGGTCATCCCCGAGAATCGCAAGCGCGTTTACGACCCGCGAAAGATCCTCGATATGGTCGTCGACCGCGGTTCGTTCTTCGAAATTCAGCCGGAGTTCGCGCGTTCGCGCGTCACCGGGCTAGCACGTGTGGATGGCTACCCGGTGGGCGTGATGATCAACAACCCGCGCTTCCTCGGCGGCTCGATGGACAAAGCGGCGGGCGAAAAAACTGCCCGCCTGATGCAGCTCTGCGACACCTTCCACCTGCCGCTCATCTACTTCTGCGACGAGCCGGGATTCGTGGTCGGGCTGGAGGAGGAGAAGAAAGGCATCGTCCGGGCAGGGGCGCGGATCGTCTCACTCCTCTCCCTCTCGCGAATGCCGTACATGTGCTTCCTCATTCGCCAGGCCTACGGCGTGGCGGGCGGGCTGCACTACCGCGGCGGCACGGCGCTCTATCGCCGCTTCTCCTGGCCCTCGGGGCACTGGGGATCGATGCACATCGAGGGCGGCGTGACCGCCGCGTACCGCCGCGAAATCGATTCCTCCGAAGACCCCGAGGCGAAGCGGGAGGAGATCGAAGCCCGCCTCAACACCCTGCGTTCACCCTTCCGCACGGCTCACGCTTTCGCCGTCGAAGACATCATCGACCCCCGCGAGACGCGCCCGCTGATGGTCGACTTTGTGCGCGATGCCCAGCGCACCATCCCGGAGTTGCTGGGCCCGACAAGCCGCATCGCATATCTGCCGTAGGGCAGCGGACGCCGCCTTACCCGCGCCCCATTGGCACCCTCTCATGCCGCGCCCAAACCGCCAGCTGGTCCTGGTAGTGCGGGTTTTCGGGGTGGGCGGAGGCCCCGCCGGGGACGACGTACGAGGCTGCATCGGGGTCGGCGAAGTCCACCACCTGGCGATAGACGGATGTCGCGGTGACCACGAAGTCGTTCCGGCCGCTGGCGCCGTAGCTCGCGCACTGCAGCGTATCGCCGTCGCCGCCGAGCGGGACGCGCGGAGGGTTGAGGCGCGCGGCCTCACCCGGGAAGGCGCCCGCCAGCGGGTGCTTGCTGCCGGTGGCGTGGCGCTCGTCCCAGCGCCATTGCGCTGAATCCGGGCCAAACATCGAGACCGCCGTCTGCCAGGCACGGGCCAGCGCGGGTTCGAGCACCGCCGCCCACGCCCGCCCGCCGAGCGGTTGCTCTCCCCGCGCCAGGCCCATCGCGACGTTGCTCGCAAGCCCCGCGACGATCCGTCCGAGGCCGGGATTCGCCTCTGAGGTGAGCCAGTCCCACGTCTCTTCGCCGACGATTGGCGCGTACAGCCCGCGCAATACGTAGCGCCGGAACAGGGCGTAGATCAGCGCTTCGGGGCTATCGCCGCGCAGTTCGCCGTCCCAGCCCGCGAGCATCGCGCGCCCTTTTTCGGCGTCGCCTTCGAGCGGCGGCTGCGTCGCGAGGAACGTCGCCCAAGCGCGCGCAGGCACCGACGTCACGTCGCCCTGGAACGAGGCGATAGTCTCCGGCGATAGCGTATCGCCCTTGCCGAGCAGTTCGACCAGGCGATCGGCTCTGCCCGGCGGTGCGAAGAATTCGCTGATGTACGGTTCGTCGCCATCGACCACCCGCTGGTTGGCCGTCGAGACGAAGCCTCCCTGCGGGTTGATGCTGCGCGGGAGCTGTTCGAACGGCACGAAGCCCGCCCATTCGTGCTCACCAGTCCAGCCCGGCACAGGCACGAGCCGCCCCGCGGTCGACGTTCGCACCGGCAGTTCGCCACGCACCATGAAGCCGATCGAGCCTCGGGAATCGGCTGCCACGAGGTTGTTCACGGGGTCCACCCATGTGCGCTGCGCCTCGAACAGTTCTTCGACGCTGGTAGCGCAGACCGATGCGCCGAGCCCCTCGAAGGCACGCGTCGGCACGGCCGTGGCTGTGTATTTGAGGGCAATACCGAACCCGTTGCGCGGGTCGCCGTGGACCACGGGGCCGTGCTCCGTCCGCCAGCATTCGACCGTCACCGGCTCGCCGCCGCGCACGCTAATCGTCTCCGAACGGCGCTCGGCATCGTGCCAGCCGTCTTTCGTCAGATAGCGGTTGCCGTCCGCGCCTTCGAAGCGTTCGATGTAAAGGTCCTGGTAGTCGGCCTGCGTGTGCGTGATGTTCCAGGCGACGTGACCGTTAAAGCCGAAGTGCGGGAAGCCGGGGAAACCCGCGAACGTTGCGCCCGCCACGTTGAACTCGGGGCAGCGCAGGTTCACCTGCCAGTAGGCGTTCGGGACGTCCAGGGCGCGGTGCGAATCGTTGCAGATCACGGGCTTGCCGGTGGTTGTGCGCGCACCGGCCACAACCCAGGAGTTCGAGCCCGCTTCAACGTCCGAGAGGAAGCCGAGGTGCTCGGCGGCGGCCGCGATCTCGGCATTCGCCTGGTCGAACAGCCGAGTTATCGGTACGCCCGGCGGCAGGATGAGCGAGGTCGCGATCGGTGGAAGGAAGCGCAGTTCGCGCCAAGTTTCGAACCCCACCCGCGCCAGCAGCCCTCCAAGCGCGACCTTCGATTGCCACAAGCCCATTAGGACGTGGCGGATCTTGAAGACCGCGACCGAGTGCCACGGCTCCCAGGGTTCCGGCATGATGCCCGTCAGGCCGTACTCCGGCGGCAGCGCGGCGCCTGATTCCAGCCAGGCGTTCACCCCCGCGGCGTAGGCTTCGAACATCGAGCGTGTCTCAGCGCCCATGGCCGCAATATCCGCGCGCGCAGCCGCTTCGAGCCCGAGCTTGCGAGCCATTCGGTCGGCGGCGATCCCCGCCGCGCCGGCCGCCTCCGACCAGCGTCCCACGGCTCGCAACCGGTCGTACTCCATCTGCCACAACCGGTCTTCGGCGGCGACGAAACCCTGACCGAACCAGGCGTCGCGCGCGCTGGCGGCGGTCACGTGGCCGATGCCGTAATCATCGCGCCGTGCACCGATCGGCCCGTCCTCGCCGGTGATGGTGGTAGTTGGTGAGCTGCTCGCTGTGGTCATCAAGACGCCTCGTGCCGCCGCAAGTTGGCGGGCGCCGCAACGATGGCACGTTGGCGCGGGCTTTTCAAACGGCGAGTGGGACCTGGAGACGGGATGAGGGCCGCGCGCCTTGGCGGCGCGCCACCGCCAAAGCGCCACCCACCCCTAGGCGCTCGCCGACCGCCCTGCGAACGCTTGTGTCCCATGGCTATCGCACTCTCCGCCACCCTCTCCGCCCACCAGAAGAACACCGCGCGCCGTCCAGCGCTGGCCGTCACTGCCGCAGCTACCCGCTTCGGCATCGAACACCCACGCTGGACGCGCTACTACACCGGCGCTGAAGCAGACGCCCCGACAGCCGTCGTAGTCGCCAACGATGGCTCGCTCGTCCGAGCGCGCAACAACGCCGGCGCGTTGGACTGGAGCCGGGTCGCCTCGCCCGGCTCCGGTTCCACCTACTCCTCCTGGACGAACATCGTCGCCATCACCAGCGGCAGCGCGATCGCGCTCGCCGCCAAGACCACCGAGCTTCTCCTCGCCTACGTCGATAACGTCAGCCTCACCCTCAAGGTCCGCACCAGCGCCGACAACGGCGTCAGCTGGTCCGCAGCCACCACCGTCGTCACCGAGGCGGCGGCTATCGCGGGGATGGCCGTCGCCTACCGGCCCAACGGCGACGCCTGCCTCTTCTACTGCGTAGGCACCAACGTGAAGAGCCTCAGGCGCGTCGCCGGAGTCTGGGCCGCCGCCGGTACCGCTTGGAGCCGCAGCGGTTCCGTCGCCACCCTCACCGGCGTCGCCACCGCCCACGATGGCGGCGACTTCGTCGTGATCGTCACCGGCACAGCCGTGACCACCACCCATAAACGCGTCTGGGGATGCTGGATGGGAGACGGCGCGGTCCTCGTCAGCAACGCATGGTCGACGCTTACCAGCGTCGCCGAAGCCGACAGCCTCAGCACCGTCACCTTCATCGGCCCCGCGGTCATGATGCTGGGCTTGCAGCCCGCCGCCAGCTACGCCCACAAAGAAGCCGGGTCCGTCGCCTATAACCGCGAGTACACCACCCACACCGATATCACCGGATTCCCCACCGCCACCTGGAGCGAGCCAGCGCCGCACGAGGCAGCCTCAGCCTTCGGCATGAGTCTCGCCAAGAGCACCACCGGCCTCTGGGCCGTCGTCCCTTCCGGCGTCTGGTACGCCAGCCGCCCCGCCAGCGTCACCCTCACGAGCAAGATACTCAGCGCACAATTCGAGCAGACCGCCAGCAGCACTAAAGCCCGCATCACCCTCGACAACACCGGCGGAGTTTTCAACGCCGCCCCTAACGCCACCTACCCCAGCCTCTATCCCGGCGGCAGCTTGACGCTACAGCCGGGCTACGGCTCAGGCACAGCAGCCGCCGCCGAATTCGGCGTCAGCTACACCCTCACCGTTGAGCGCATCAGCTACGGCCGCGAGGACGGCCGCAGCCAATGCATAGTCGAGGCATCAGGACCATGGGAGCAGCTCGCCCACTGGCGGCCGCCACAGGCGTGGCAAACCGCCGGAGCGCTACTCACGCGCGCCGCCATCTTCCAGCGCATCGCTAACCGCGCCGGCATCTTCGTCAACGGCACAGGGTCCGCCAACTGGACAACGGACAAGCCCGCTTTCGCCATCCCCGCCGGGGAGACCGGCAGCGAAGCCGCCGCCCGCCTCTTCACCGTCGAGTCATCCATCGTGATCCCGGGCTCAGACTTTAAGTACAAGAACCCGGCAGCCGGAGACGCCGCCGATTGGAATTACGGCGGCTCCGGCCAGCACCCGATCGTCGCGCTGCAACTGGTGACCGCACCAGCGGCAGCTAACTGGGTGCGCCTGCAAGGTCCCGACCGCTACAGCGACCGCCAGACCCTCGCGGAGATCTACGCCGTCGGACCACGGCTCGCGCTGGTCCGCAGCCTTGACGCCGGGACCAACGCCAAGGCCGACGCCTACGCCGCCAACGCCATCCGCCGCCGCGTCGTGCTGGAGCAATGCGGAGAGCTACGTTGCCCGCTAGACGCCGGAGCCGAGCTCCTCGACGTGATAGCCATCACCGACACGCAGCTCGGCCTGAGCGCCTCAAAGAAGCGCATAATCGGCCTTCGCTGGCGCTACGAGCGCGGCGGAGGGAAAACCCCCGCCCGCTACGAGAGCACCTACACCCTCGGAGGACTCTGATTGAGCGTACTGAGAGGCGTCCTCGCAGCATGGAGCAGCCCCACCGCGACGATCCGTCTGGAGGGCTCCGCCCCCCAGACCATCACCACCGACAAGAAGGCCGCGAACATTCTCGCCGCCGACATGGTCGTCAGCCGCAAGGTCCTGCTGGACACCGGCGACCACAACGACCCAGCCGACTTCGTCATCTTCGCCGTCTGGACATAGCGGCCCGCTTTGCGCTAAACGACGCGCGCGTGGCGGGAAATCTCTGGGCCGGTCGCCTCATGTGGTCGGACTATTTAGACTTCCGGAAGCGGCCGGGAGGATCCAAACGAGCGAGACTCCCATAGATGGTATCAAGCAAGCCTTCCGCGACGGGTCATACCTTGTTAGCGAGCACTTCTTCGGCCGGTTGCTCGACCGCGGAATCGATTTGAGCGTGGTTGGCGACGCGGTGCGCGAGGATGCTCCGGAGGTAATTGAGGATTATCCGGAAGACACTCGTGGTGCGAGCAACTTAATACACTGTGTCGGCGAACGTGGTGAAGCCTACCACTTGCTGTGCACCTACCCTCCGACCGTCCGCCTCATAACCGTTTACGTGCCGGATCCTGCATTATGGACAGAGGACTTACGGCGGAGGAGGCTGCCATGAAGTGCACCAATTGCAACCAGGCACAGCTCGTCCCCACGACGTTCCTTTACGAGCGTATCGATCCAGACGGCCGACACCTCCAGCTGGAGGTGAGCGGATTCGAATGCCCTAACTGTGACGACCGCCTGTTGACGGGCGCGGACGCCGAACGGATTTCGCGCGATTGGTTCGCCTTGCCAAAGGAGAGCCCAACATCCGGCGCGACATTGCGTGCCCTGCGCGGCCGCAAGGGTTCGCAGGCTCGCGGCTAACGACCCCGCCGACTTCGTCATCTTTGCCGTCTGGGCCTGACGCCCATCGAACGGCAATGCACGGTGGGCCGGAAAACCGAGCCGGCCCACCGTTGTCTGGCCTAACCCCGTTAGTCTGCGGCTTCCGGCGCGGTTTGCACCCCGGCCTCCTTTTGGAGCGCGTCCCACACCGCGTGAGAGAAGTCGTGGCTGACCTCGTGCGCGTTGTGCGCGGCGGTCCCGGCCTTCGTCAGGTCAGGCTTGGTGCCATCGAGGGCGGTGGCCAAATCTCCGAACGTTTCCGCGAGCTTTTTTGCGGGGTCCTTCAGGTCTTTTGGCCACTCCGTCAGCAGCGTCACCGTTTGCAGGTGAAGCGCCGTTGTCCGGGCCGTTGCTGGGATGGTCTGCTTTGTCGCGATGCTGTCATCGATGTCGTGCAGGCCCGCCTTATCGATGATGTTGATGGCGCTCACGACATCCGCGTTGGAGCTGGATTTGTCGTCGTCGCCACAGGCAGCGAGAGCAAGCGCGATAACGCCGATAAGCAGCGCGGCGAGGAGGGCGCGCGGCCACAAAGTGTTGGTCATTTGCCGTTACCTTTCAGAGATTGGCGGGCAGTCAGCCCGCAAGCGTACGAAGGTTCGAAAGCAAGGCCTGCGGCGGCCGAGGATCGGGGCCAGGATCACAGAGGGCGCTCAACTCGCCCAGCTCGCGAATGGACGCCGCCGTTGGCGCGGAAGCCAGCATCGCTACCGATTCGGAGAGCAGCGCGAAGCCACTGGCCCCGGCGTACGGCACATCGCTACAGGTAGCCACGCCCCCATGACAGTGCCGGGAGTGGGAGGCGCTCTCATCCTGCTCGTCGGGGCCGCTCGATGGGTGCACGAGGTCCCGTTGCTCGCTCTCCGGGACCAGGACGATGTGGACATCAACGATCGGCAGGGTGAAGGCGATCCCCCAGTGCCCAAGGAAGAGCAGCGTAGGCAGCAACGCCAGGCACAGCAGCACCGAATCCCATCGCCGTCTCCGTTCGTTCACACCCGCCAGACTAGCGCCTTGGATTCGACGAGGCATCCCTCAGTGCGCGCGCCGCACACCAATGGCGAACCGTGCTGGGCGTCGCGGGAAAGTTCTCCGCCTGAGCAAGTTCTTCACACGAATTGCCTGTCGAATCCGTTACGCTTCGTTCGTCTTCTTTCTGAAGCCGCGCAGATGACATGTGCGCGGGTCCGTTAACGCCCCGGGTTCAATCTCGGGCACCAGCAACCGTGGAGGAGTACAACCGTGGCGAACTTTCTATTGGCGTACAAAGGCGGCGGCGCGCCCCCAGCCTCCGAAGAGGAAGGCCAGAAGGTAATGGCGGCGTGGATGGGCTGGTTCGGCAGCATGGGTGATGCCGTGGTCGATGGCGGCAACCCGATCAGCGGGTCGAAGTCCGTGGGCAGCGGCGGCGTCATTTCGGATGGCGCCGCCTCCGGGCTCACCGGCTACTCGGTAATCAAGGCCGATAGCCTGGACGCCGCCGCGCAGCTCGCCAAAGGCTGCCCGCACATCGCCTCCGGCGGCAGCGTTGAGGTCTACGAAACGTTCAACGCGATGTAGGACCGGGCCTCGGGGTATCGGAGTGGCAGATCGCGCACTCCGATACCCCGTTACTCGGATACCCCGATACTTCCGACGATGGACACCGTCGAACACATTCGCGAGATCTGCATGGCCTTCCCCGAAGCCGCCGAAAAGCCCTTCGGCGGGCACGTCAGCCCCAGCTTCCGCGTGCGCGACAAGATCTTCGCGACGATCAACGAGGCGCAGACCGAAGTGACCTGCAAGGCGCCTCCGGGCGCGCAGGGAGTGCTGGTGAACGCCAACCCCGCGCGCTTCTTCGTGCCCAAGTACGTCGGCCACCAGGGTTGGGTGGGGATACGGCTCGAAGCAGCAGTTGATTGGGATGAACTGGCGGGCCTGCTGGCCGAAAGCTACGCCATGACCGCGCCGAAGGGCCTGCGGGCGGCGAAGTAAATCGCGTATCGTTCAGCCATCGCACAATCCGGAGACGAGAATGTTTTATGAACTGCGCCAGTACCGCGCGAAGCCCGGTCAGCGCGATGCTGCCGCTCGCTACATGGAGGAGGTCGTCATCCCTTTTCAGGTGACCAAGGGAATGGTGATCAGCGGCACCTTCACCGGCGAGACCGAAGAGGACCTCTACGTCTGGATCCGCCGTTTCGAAAGTGAAGCGGAACGTGAGGCGCTCTACACCGCCGTCTACGAATCGGACGAATGGAAGTCGGAGATCGGCCCGAAGATCAGGGCGCTGTTGGATCGCGACAAGATGGTCATCATCCGCCTTGAGCCGATGCCCAAGAGCGTCCTTCGCTAACCGGCAATAACCCGCGTCCATCCGCAATCGTCTATCCTCTAGATAGAAGCGGGCCACGGAGGACTCAGATGGACCGGCAACAGAAGATCACGGCACTCATGGGCCGCACCGCGGATGACGTGCGGCGCTTCGCCCTGGATGACCTCGATAAGGTGGCGCGGGACACCAACACGTTCGGCTCGAAGGAACACCGCGCCGCTCGCGACAAGGTAGAAAAATCGCACGACGACGCCCGGCGTTCGTTCGAAGGCTTTTCCGATGACCAGTTGGAAGCTGCCGTAGCCCTCCCCGCGAATTGACACCTCCCGCATCTCTTGACTGTCGGTCGAGTGCGCCCCATCGAAGCGCGATTTCCAAACGTAGCCTCTCGCTGAAGCTTGATCTCGCGCCAGGCCCTCTAACGTTCGTTTCGATTCATGGGAACCTCTGTCCAACTGTGATTCGAACGCGTCGCCGAAGCGCACTGGACGCGGCACAATGTATCCATGGCCATGAACTACCAACTCTGGCGGCTGGTTGCCGTGAAGGATGAGCAGCGCAGCACCTGGGAACTGGTCGGCGAGTTCCCCAGGCTGAAGCTGGCGGAGATGCGCATCTACCAACTCGCCGGGAGCAACATCGTCAGCCCCGAAGAGGGCTCGTACTGGTACGAAGATGCCGGGGGCACGCACACCTTCCGTATCGAAGCTCTGCGCGTCGAGGAGCCGAAGGCCGCGACCTAGCGGCATTTCGCACCACAGTACTCAGAGATCGGGGCTCCTCGCAAGGGCGGCAGCGCGCCCGCTAGCCAGCAGCGGATGCCCGGCGCGTGCCTCCGCCGGTCAAGTTTTGCTCGAAACCGTCAAAGTTTTGCACTGCGGTTACATTCCAATCATGTTCTTACGCAATTCATATGGTTTCCTCGGCTCAGGACATTGAAATAAAACTGTTATGTCCCTGGAGACCTTGTTGCGAATCCTCAACCTCCGACGCCTCGCGTCGGCCGTTTTTGGCCTCTGCGCCATCACAACCGCCGCCGGCGCCGCCGCTATTGTTGACCACCAGCCAGCCAGCGCGCTTTCCAACTGTTCCGTCGATGACCTTTCGATGGACAGCGAAGAAACGGCCTTCCTTGGCCTAATAAACGACTA